>CAZHAO010000159.1:0-5015 GCA_964530375.1 uncultured Methanotrichaceae archaeon | reverse complement strand
ATATCCTCAGGAATAACGCCAAGAGGTTAATGGACCCCTTTTTGAGGGGCAAAAAGAAGATAAGACTCGTCGGTCTACGGGTCTCCACTTTAGAGCGTTGCAGATAGCGGCTGCAGCCTTATAGACCGTTGATATATAAAGTCGAGGTTCAATAAATACCATTAAACCATAAACCTTATATCTCATCAGGCGGATATATGCAGCCTGTTTGGTGTATCGAATGGTCGATCATTACCAACCTGTCTATTGTTGCACCATCGGTGAGGAAGAGTTTCCTCTTCCCGGAGAGAGAACCGCGTACGTCTGTCGACATTGCGGGGCGATCCCCTTTATGGACGGACCTCATCACGACGACCGTTGTCCGAGATACAGGCCCTGAGGTGGATGAGAGGTCAAAAAACGGAGATCTCAAAGGCGCTCAGTGGAGGTAATCTCCGAATTTCAGAAATACTATTTTTGTCTTGGCTTTAAGAGATAAATATTCGAGAAGATGCTCCATGGGATTTATTCAAATATGAATCAAAAATTCTAAACATATATATAGATTATTTATTTAAATTTGAAGGATCAATAGGAGATCAGGCCGGCGGAGATCTCCCTCCTCTCAGAATATCGAAACGCTGGAATCGGGAGCGTCCTGGTCCGGGATCTGGCGAAGGAGGCGATAAAGACCTGTTTTCCCCTCCGGCTTCACGTGGCCAAGTTCAACCGGGCGATCCGGCTCCACCGGCGTCTGGGTTTCGTCCTGATCTGCGACACCGGCACCCACTTTTTCATGGAGCGCGTCCCCGAAGCCTTGGGAAAACCTGACCGGGACCTATAATTTTGTCAAACTATGAGAAGAGGATATCTCGGGACGACTATGACACGCGTCGCGATCTGAATGAAAAGGGAGAAAATTTTATGGTTTCTGATGTATATTTTGCCCCCATGGGGAGGATAAATCCCGGCGGGAGGAAGGCGAGCCTCGTTCGACGGCTCTTTGATGCTGCGGGGTTAGAAGGCCTGATCCGAGAGGGAGGTCCAGATAAGCTACGGCGAAGAGATCGGCCTCGGGTCGTCGAAGGTCCGGCTGATCGAGATCTGAACCTTCGGGGTCCGGACCGGATGGGGCGGCGACGGCAAAGTTTAACGTCGGTCGGAAGATAAGAGGCCGGTCGTTGATAAGAGAGCCGAAAGAGATGGAGTCTAAAGGAAGGAGAAAGATGGCGGAACTGTTCAGGGAGGCGGCGGGCCGGGCAAAGGAGGAGGATAGGACGTACCTTTTGGAGCACGAGTGCAAGGCGGTCCTGGAGAGCCTCGGGATCTCGACGACGGGAGCCGATGTCGCTCGGTCCGGGGATGAGGCGGTACGATTGGCGGAATCGATAGGCTACCCCGTGGTCCTGAAGGTGGTATCCCCGGAGGTCATCCACAAGTCCGACGCCGGCGGCGTGAAGCTCGACCTCAAAGGCCCCGCCGAGGTGAGGCGGGCCTACGCCGAGATCAGAGAGGCGTTCCGGGAGAAGGGGGTCGTCGGGGTCGCAGTCCAGGAGATGGCCCCGCCCGGGACCGAGGCGATCGTGGGGGTGGCTCGCGACCCCACCTTCGGCCCGATCCTGATGTTCGGCCTCGGCGGCATCTTCGTTGAGATCCTCAAGGACGTATCCCTGAGGTCGATACCCATATCCGAGTCCGACGCCGACGAGATGATCGCGGGTATAAGAGGCTTCGCCCTCCTGGAGGGGTACCGGGGAAGGTCTGCAGACATCCCGGCCCTGAAGGATCTTTTGATGAAGATCTCCGACCTGGTGATGAAATTCCCCGAGATCGCCGAGATGGACTTAAACCCCGTCTTCCTCTACCCCCAGGGGTACAAAGTGGTGGACGCAAGGGTGATCGTCGGAGACGCGCCAAAGGCTGCCAAGATGGCCCCGGCCAAGATCCAGGACCTCCACGACCTCTTCTATCCTAAGAGCATCGCCGTCATCGGGGCATCGGGGACGCGGGGTAAGCTCGGCTGGAACGTCTTCTGCAACCTGATCAACCACGACTTCAAGGGCGATCTCTACCCCATCAACCCCAAGGCCGAGTCGATTTTGGGGATCAAGGCATACCCGCGGATCAGCGCCGTCAAAAAGCCCATCGACGTCGCCGTCATCCTCGTCCAGGCGAGCATGACGCCGGAGGTGGTGAAGGAGTGCTGCGACTGCGGCGTAAAGTACGTCATCGTCGAGTCGGCGGGCTTCGCCGAGATGGGCGATGCGGGAAGGAAGATCGAGGAAGAGATGAAGGCGATCACCGACTCCTACGGCGTCCGGCTCCTGGGGCCGAACTGCTCGGGGATCATAAACACCCACTGCAGCATGGTCCAGTCGATCGGGATCGTCGACGCCCTATCCCGGGGGAACATCGGCCTCATCTCCCAGGCCGGGGTCTGCGCCGCCGGGATGCTCTGGGGGCTGCGGCACATCATGGACTTCGGTATCGTGGCGACGATCGGAAATAAATTAGACATCAACGAGACGGACATGCTGGAGGCGGTGAGCCAGGACGAGAACGTGAACGTCATCTGCATGTACCTCGAGTCGGTGAAGGGCGGAAGAAGGTTCGTCGACGTGGCGAAGAGGATCACCAGGGAGAAGCCGATCATCGCCCTCAAGTCCGGCAGGACCGAGGCCGGGAAGAGGGCGGTCGCCTCCCATACCGCCTCCATGGCCGGAAACGACCTCGTCTACAGCGCCGTCTTCTCGCAGGCGAGGGTGATCAGGGCGAGGGACTATGAGCACATGTTCAACCTCGCCAGGGCCGTCTCCAAGCAGCCCTTCCCCAAGAAGGAGGGGGTCTTCATCATCACCTATGCCGGCTCCCTCGGCGTCATATCCGCCGACGCCGTCATCGACGAGGGGATGAGGCTCTCGGAGCTGGAGCCCCCCCTCAAAGAGAGGCTCCTCGACCTCCTCCCGAAGTACGTCGGAGGCACGAACCCCGTCGACTATACCTTCAGCATGGACGCGGAGACTGTGAAGAGGACGATCGAGATCGGGGTCGAGAGCGAGGATGTAGGAAGCTTCATCGTCATCCTCCAGGCCGAGATCCTCGGAAGCTACGTCGAGCCCTTGGGCAAAATCGACTATGGAGGAAAGCCGATCATGGTCTGCGTCGCAGGAAAGGAGTTTGCCATGGAGGACGTCATCAAGATGGAGAACGTCGGAATCCCCGTCTACCAGACCCCAGAGCAGTGCGCCGACGCCATATCTGTGATGTACAGCCACTGGAAATTGTCTCGATAAGTCCTGCCCGGTCCCCTCAGAGATCCATCGTCTCCGAGGGGATCGTCCTCGCCTCGGAGCCTTGCGGTCCCCGGGGATGAGGAGATCCCTTCGGTCCATCCAACGGGTCAGTACATCTTCTGGACGTCCTGGGGGACTGTCCAGTTTCCGCCCTCAAAGATCCTCATGGAGGATCGGTTTTGGGCGTACTCCATCGTCCTCGTCCAGTTCTTGCTGGACGGAAGGGTCGAGGGATCGATCATCCTGTTGTACCGGGGGTTGAAGGCGGTCGATGACGAGTTTCCCATCGCCAGGCTCATGTTTTCCCTCGCCTCGGCTATCCTGTTTGCCACCTTTCCCAGGACTGAGATTTTCTTCGACGACCCCCCCAGGGACGCCGGCTCTCTGAAGATCTCCGAGCCGAAGTAGGGGTAGTACTGGCTATAGTCGATCCTCGAGGGCGCGCCTCCGGAGAAGAATATGGGGTCGGAGAAGTAAGACCTCCACGCCGAGTAATCGAGTCCGCCTCCGGGGTCCAGGTAGTCTCCACCAGCCATGCCCGTCGCCAGGATCAGGCCCGATACCATCAAAATCAAATTGCGGTTTGAAATCATATCCGAATCACACTCCCCAGGAGGGGGTATGCGGGAGTCGACTTAAATTTTTCGCCCGATAGACGACAGGATGATATTCAGCTCCGGGAGATCTTCATCACACACCCCTCGTCCTTCTCCTCCACCTCGAGCTTCATCCCCAGGTCAGCGAAGACCTTCCGCCAGTGGCTCTCGATGCAGGTCTTGCAGTGCTGCTTTGCCACGAGCGCCGCCCCCAGACGGGCGAAGGCGTTGATCCCCTCCTTGATGGCGCACCTCTCCCTCCGGATCTCGGCCCAGCCGTCCCCCTCCTCCACAGAGACCTCGCTTCCGAAGAGGTTCTTGTCGTTGGTGGCGACGGCGACGGCCAGGTCCTTCGGCTCGGATAGCTCGAGCCTCTTGAAGGTCTCGGCGACCTGGTGGGCGCCCATATCCTGAAACTCGCGAAGCCCCTTCTTTCCGAGCCTCTTCGCGACGTAGCCGCTGCTTCCGTAGAAGCTTCCAAGCCACATCGCCACCACCCGCTGCTGGATCTGATCTTTTGGGATCTCGGGAACGTCGGTCATGAGAAGGGCTCGTCCTGGAGGCGATATAACCTTTCCGAGGGGCTTCGGCCCGTCGAAGGATCTCCTCTTGATGCCCTCAATTAAATCAGAAGGTCTTATGACAGGCTAAGGATAATCCAAACCTCTCCTGAAATGGAACGTAAGCTTTCTCGATGAAATTCCGATGGTATAGTTACCATCACCGCTTACGAAGAAGGATCTCCGTCATGATGCAAATATCTAATTTTTAGCTATGTGATATTATTATAATAAACTCAAAAAGCATATTTTGGGAACACTTAAATAGTTCCGTTGAGAAATTAGCCAAATCAGATCCGCCGAGGTCCTCTGGATCAGTTGGCTCTGGAGATGGGAGGGAGGTTGATGGCGATAAATTCGACGATAATGTCTGGAAATGGCGATCGACGGGGATCGAGTACAAACTCTCGTTTTGGCATAAGTTTAGGAGAAGATCCTGCGATCAATATAGAATATATTTTTAAGTTAAAATTTCTAAATGCGTCTTCAAACGCCTCTATCCTCCTCCTCCTCACCGTCATCTTTTTTTTATTCATCTCCGGAACTTATGCAGCTCTCAGCACAAGCGTCGTCGCCCCGACATCGGT
>CAZHAO010000158.1:0-5037 GCA_964530375.1 uncultured Methanotrichaceae archaeon | reverse complement strand
GGCCTGGGTTGACGTCGGCGGCGTCCAGGATCGCCCTCTCTGCCGAGAGCTTCTCCACCACCACCGAGAAGCTTTTGACCATGATCTCGTTCATGCTCATAAGGCTGCGGAGCTCATCGATCACCTCAGGTCTCACCTCCAGAACGTAACGATCCAGGGCGATCTTCTCGATCTTGGGGGCAAGCTCCTCTCTCCTAGCGGGCAGGAGGAGCTTTGAATCCTTCACCCCCAGGGCCGCCAGGTCGAAGAGCTGGTCCTCGTCGACGACGACGCCGACCACGAACATCGAGCCGATCACCGGCCCCTTTCCAGCCTCGTCAGCGCCCAAAAGCCGCATCGATCCTCTGGTGCGGCCTCGTACTATTTGAATCGATCGAAAAATCGGGGACCTTCGCCATCATCGCTTCGGCAAAAAGAGGAGGGAGAACGGACGGAGCAGGGGCGCCCTCGGGAAAGATCAATTTCGACCAGAGGGCGCGAAGATCATCCTAAATCGTTATATCTATCTTCGCGTAAGATAAGGGGATACCGATCGAGAACGGGACGACTTCAAAGCTCGCAAGTTCGGACGGTATTTTATATTACAGCGATGAGCGTCGAATGGGAGGAAAGGCTGGAACCTCTGCGGGGTTGTTTACGAGATGACTGGCGAAACTCTTGAAGAGATGATCGAAAGGGTGCAGAGAAGGATCATATCGCTCAAAAAAGAAGAAAGCTTCTCTGATGAAGATCTGGCCGAAGAGCTGGAAGAGCTTTCGTCCAACCTCGAAGATATCCGAAGATCGTCGATGAAGCTCCAAAAAAGAAATGAGGAGCTAGTTACAGCAGAAGATGATCTCCGAAGGTCGATGGAGAGGTACCGAGCCCTGGTGGAGAACGTAGATGGAGTGGTCTACGTCGTCGAGCCCCAAGGGAAGATCACCTACGTCAGCCCCGCCGTGGAGAGGGTATTCGGGTACTCGGTCGGAGAGGTCCTGGGCCAGAACGTCCTCCGATTTCTCCACCCCGGCGACGCGGATCTCCTCGAGATGCGGTTGAAGAGAGCCCTTGACGGCAGATCCAAACCCACCGAGTTCAGGTTCATCGATAAAAGGGGGCTGGTCCACGTCATTCGAACCTACGGAAGGCCGATCGTCGAAGGGGGCGAGCTGAAGGGGCTCAACGGGATCATGGTAGACATTACAGATCAGAAGAAGGTCGAAGAGGCCCTCAAGGAGAGCGAAGAGCGGCTCAACCTCGCCATCGAGGGGGCTGACCTCGCCATCTGGAACTGGGACATGCTGACGGACGAGGTCGCCCACAACGACCGGTACGCTGAGATGATCGGCCTTCATCCTGGCGAAAAGAGCGACATAAACGCCTGGAAGAGGGCGATCCATCCCGATGACCTGCCCGCTGTTGAGACGTGCCTTCGGGATATCCTCGGGGGAGAGACCCACCTCCTCAACGTGGATTACAGGAGCACCTCCAGAGGTGGGGATCTGATATGGGTCCAGGACCGGGGCCTAGTGGTCAAAAGGGACGGCTCGGGAAGGCCGACGAAGATGGCGGGGACGATGCAGGACATCACCTGGCGCAAAAGAATGGAAGATTCGATCCTTGAGGCCTCGGAGAAGCGAAGGGAGCTGGAGCGGATCGTCAACCGAAGCCCCGCCATCGCCTTCGTCCAGGACGTTCCTTTGGACGGGCCGGTCAAGTACGTTTCCGATAACGTCAGCCAATTAGGATACGCCCCCGACGACTTCTATTCTGGAGCCGTTTCGTTTGATGAGGACTTAGTCCATCCTGACGATCTGGAGGAGATAACCTCCGAATTGAACAGAAAGATCCAAAATGGATCCAACGGTTTCTATCATGAGTTCAGGGTCCTCACCTCGTCGGGCGAGGTCCGATGGATTGCCAGCAGCGCTTGGATAGGTCGCGACGAAGATGGCGTCGTGACCCGCGTTGAGGGCATCGCTCTCGACATAACGGATCGGAAAAAGATGGAGATGGCCCTGGCGGAGAGCGAGCGGAGGTTCCGAGAGATGGCGGACACCCTCCCCCAGCCGATCTTCGAATGCGACCTTATGGGGAACGTCACCTTCGCCAATCAAACCGCCTTCGACCTTTATGGGTACGACCGCGAGGACCTGGAGAAGGGGGTCAGCATCTTTCAGGTATTCGCCTACGAAGACCGGGAGAATATGATGAAGAACTTCTCGAGAAGTTTGAGCGAGGATCGGGTCTTCACTTACGAGTACACGGGGCTCAAAAAGGAGGGTACGACCTTCCACCTCATCGTCTACTCCCGGCCGATAATCCGCGATGGGCGTCCCGTGGGTCTGAGGGGCACCATCGTCGACATAACCGACCGGAAGAGGGTGGAGGAGAACATCAAGCAGCTGGCGGACCTTAGCGAAAAGCTGGTGGAGATCGGAAGCCCCATCATATTTGTTATAGACAGAAGAAGGAGGATCTTCCTCTGGAACCGGTCCGCCGAGGAGGTCACCGGCTACTCCGCCGCGGAGGTGATGGGCGACGAAGAGATCTGGACGACCCTCGTCCCGGACCCTATGGAACGGGAGGCGTTCCTCAGAACCCTGGACGAGATCGAGATCGGAAGAACGGCGGAAGGCCAGAGGACTAAGATCCAGGTCAAGTGGGGCGAGGAGAAGGTGATATCCTGGAGCGGCATAAACCTCGAAGACAGCGACGGAAACAGGATCGGTGCCGTGATCACCGCCCAGGACACGACAGAATACGCCAAGATGGAAGAGGAGATCCGATCCGAGCGGGAGTTCTTGAGGGGGATCATCGAAGGAGCCGACCTCTTCATCGTCGGCCTCGATCCCCAGGGGAGGATCACCCTCTTCAACCGGGGGGCAGAGAACGTCACGGGCCTGTCCGCCAAGTATGTGATGGGCACGAACTTCTTCGAGCGGTTCGTCGCCAAGGCCGATAGGGAGGCTTTCGAAGCCCACGTATCATCGATATTCGAGGGAAAGGCCGCAGGTCAGACGGAGGCCGCCGTCATAACCCGAACCGGTGACGAGATGGCGGTCCAGTGGGGGTGGTCCGTCGTCAGGAGCGCGACCGGAGAGATCGAGAGGGTGATCGCCTTCGGCCACGACATATCTTACGACCGGTGGCTCGAGGAGCAGATGCTCCTATTCATGGACGCCATCGAGTCCTCCAACGACGGGATAGCCATCTTCGGCAGGTCCGACCACCTCCTCTTCGCCAACCCCGCCCTCCTCGATATGTTCGGCTTCAGGCTGGAGGAGGCTCGGGGCAGGCACTACAACGACTTCATCCTGGACTTCCGAGAACGAGATCTCTCAGAAAATGAGGCGAGCTCCGGCAGATTGAGGATGATCTGCATGAGGAAGGACGGGTCCACCTTCCCGGCCTCCATTAGCTTCGCCCCCGTCACCAGCCGCGATGGCAAGCCCATGGCCACCATCGCCGTGGCGAGGGACATATCCGAGGCCATCGAGTACGAACAGAAGCTGGAGACCCTGAACCGGGAGCTGGAGAGCTTCGCCTACACCATATCCCACGATCTTAGGGCCCCCCTCCGAGGGATCCAGGGGTTCGCCCTCGCCCTCCAGGAGGATTACGGCGAGAGCCTCGACGACGTCGGAAGAAGGTACCTCGACAGGATCGGAAAGATCGCGGCCAACATGGACAAGCTCATCCTGGACCTCCTCGACTACTCCCGCATAGGAAGGATAGTATCGCCGCCCGAGAAGGTGGAGATGAAAAAGCTGATCGTCGAAGCTTTCGAGGAGGTAAAATCGGCGGCAGAGGACAAACCCGTCGACTTCTCCCTCCGGGGAGACTTCCCAATGATCAGCTGCGAGAGGAGCCGGACCAAGCAGATCTTCACCAACCTCCTCGAAAACAGCCTGAAATACTCTAAAGACGATATCGAGATCGAGGTGGGTTGCTTCGATGGAGACGAAGAGTACGAGTTCTGGGTCAGGGACAACGGCATAGGGTTCGATATGAAATATCGCGACAAGATATTCGACCCCTTCACGCGGCTTGAGAGGTCCGGCGAGGGGTCGGGGATAGGCCTCGCCACCGTCAAGAAGATCGTCGAGACCTGCGGAGGAAAGATATGGGCCGAGTCGGCCCCCGGCGAGGGGAGCGTCTTCAGGTTCACCATCCCCAAAGAGAGGGCCACCGCATCGCCGTAAATTTCTGATGATGGTGGGGCTATCCCTCAGGACGATCCATCGGAGTCGACGGACCTCAAAGCTCTCCGGGTCGATATATAAGCGACGATGGTGGCTCCGACGCAGACCGCCCCTCCCAAGAGAAAGACGGCGTCTATCGAGAACGCATCCATCGCCACCCCTCCCAGAAGGGGCGCCGTGATCATCCCCAGGCTCATGGCGGTGTTGTAAGCCCCCATGGACGTGCCCATCCCGATCCTTTTTCCTATCTTCACAGTGAGGGCCATCAGAGCCGGAATCATCAGGGCGCTGCCGAGGCCGTTGGCGGAGGCGATGACGAAGAGGTCCCAAAAGGATCTGCTTTTTGGGATCAGAGCGAGGCTGCCAGCGGATATGATCGAACCCGCGAGGATCATCCTGGTGGCGTTTCCCCTGTCCGCCATCCTTCCCAGGGGCACCTGAAAGATCGCCATCAAGAAGATGGAGACGGTAAGGATCAGGCCGACCTCTCCCGGGACCACCGAGATCCCGGGGGCGAAGAGGGGCATGAAGACGAGGAGGGCGCCGCGAACTATGGAGTTCAGGGCCGTGAAGGCGAGAACCGCCGGAACGGCGGTCTCGCCGATCGCTCCTCGAAAGGAGAACCTCTCCTCCATCCCCGAAGACGGTCGGCCCTCGGATTCCGGGAGGAAGAGGATGATCACCAGAAACGAGAGGGCCGAAAGGCCCGCCATGGCGAAGAACGCCGACGAAAACCCGAAGGCGTCGTTCAGCACCCCGCCCAGAAGAGGTCCGGACCCGAGGCCGAGAAAGAAAGAGACCTGAAACTTCGCCATGTAGGCCCCCTCCTCCCCCCTCTTCGAGAGGTCGCCGA
>CAZHAO010000157.1:2371-5077 GCA_964530375.1 uncultured Methanotrichaceae archaeon | reverse complement strand
GGGAGCTTCTGAAGAGCTGCGATAGTCCCCGTGATTTTCAATATCTGATGACTGGTTTTGCGATCGGCATCGATAAGAGGCGGCTGGAAGAGGCGACCGACCCATCGGCCCGGGGTGGCGAGATCCGTATCCTCTTCGATAAGATGGACGGGGAGGAGGTGGGGGAGTGACCTTCCAAGTCCCCGTCGGTAAGCAGCGGGACTTCTGCCTTAACTCCGATGCGAGGATCAACATAGCCCATGGGGCGGTGAGGTCTGCGAAGACCGTCGGGGCCAACGTCCGATGGCTCCGGGCCGTCCTGGAAGCTCCCCCGGGTGTCAACCTCCTCATGACGGGGAAGACCCTCACCTCCCTGGAGCGCAACGTCCTTCTCCCCATCTCAAGGCTTGTGGGGGCGGGCGACTTCGAATACCGGCGGTCCCTGAAGGTGGCGACGATCTACGGCCGGCCTATCCTCTGCGAAGGGGCCAACGACGAGAGCGCCTATACCAAGATCGCCGGCCTCACCCTGGGGGGCGCCTACGTCGATGAAGGCTCCCTCGTCCCGGAGTCCTTCACCAACATGCTGATAACCCGCCTCTCCGAGCCCGGAGCTCAACTCTTCTTAACGACGAACCCCGGCCCCCCGGCTCACTACCTCAAGAAGCGATGGATCGATCGAGAGGATGAACTCGACCTCAAGAGCTGGCATTTCACGCTCGAAGATAACCCCTGGCTGGACTGGTATTATGTCGAGGAGCTCAAGCGCCAGTTTGGCCCCCCGTCCAGCCTCTTCTATCAGAGGTACGTTCTCGGCCTGTGGGTGATGGCCGAGGGCGCCATCTATCGCAACTTCGATCGAGAGGCTCACGTCGTCCCCCGTCTCCCTGACGGAAGGCTGGAGGAGATGAGGGTCGCCGTCGACCCCGGGGCAACCCATCCGAGCGCGTTTTTGAAAGCTGTTAGGATCGGCGAGACGTGGTACGTCTTCGGCGAGTATCGGAAGGCTGACAAGTCCCCGGTGGAGGTCTCGAAGGACCTCAAGCTCTTCCTGGCGGGGATGCATCCCTCCTCGATCGACGTCGACCCCGGGGCGAAGGCTCACCGCCTCCAGTTCATCGGCGACGGGATCGTGGGGGTCCAGCAGGCCGATAACGACGTCCTCAATGGTATCCAGAGGGTGATTAACGCCCTCGATCAGGGCTGGCTCCATCTTGTGGGCCCGGCTACTCCCATGCTCCAGGAGGAGATGGAGTCCTACCGATGGGACCCCCGGGCGACCGAACGGGGCGAGGACCAGCCCATCAAAGAGGGCGACGACCTCGTCGACTGCCTTCGCTACCTGGTCAACCGGATCAGCAAGAGCCGGCGGCTTACTCCGCCTCCGAGGAGGAGGGGATCAAGATCATGACGACCGTACACACCGACCTATCTTTCCTAAATCCCATGCAGAAATGGCCCCCCGAAGCCGATAAGGCTCGGCTGGCCCGCTACGCTACGAACCGCCTCCTCCTGGAGGGAGATCATGATCTCGTCTTCACCGGCCTGAATGAAGACGACGCCCCCCGGGTCGTCAAGATGAGGGTCAACTGGTTCAAGAGGATCTCGACCCTCTTCGCCGATCTGGCTGTGGGGGCTCCGCCGGCGATCAGAGCCGACGAGAACCAGCAGCCTAACCTCGACCGGATCGTCGAGGACAACTCCCTCGCCCTCACCGTCTACGACCTCTTCACCGACCTGATAGCCTTCGGCGACGGGGTCCTAAAGGTGAGATGGAACGGGGAGCGGGGCGTCATATCGAGGATCGACCCCCGGCTCTGGTTCCCGATCGTCGACCCCGACGACGTCGGGACCTTCACGGCTCACGTCCTGGCCTGGGAGGTGAAGAAGGGCGACGAGAAGTATGTCAAGGCCGAGATCCACTGGCCGGGGACTGTGGAGCACCGCCTCCTCAAGCTCAACACCGCCGGCGACGAAATTATCGAGACGGCCCCTCTCCCCACGATCGAGAGATACGCCTCCCTGAAGCCTGAGGAGGAGACCGGCGTCTCCAGCTTCCTGGTGGTCCCCTTCTCCAACCTGAAGAGCGGCGACGGCGTCTTCGGGCTGGACGACTTCAAGGTCATAACTGACCTTGTGGAGGAGGTCGAGCGGCGTCTCATCAAGATCTCCGGGACCCTGGACGTCTTTTCTGACCCCTGGATGGCGGGACCCCCGGGACTGAGGATCAAGGACCCTGTGACGGGCGAGGTAGTTTGGGCTTCCGACGAGAAGTACATCGCCCTTAACGAGGGCGAGTCCCCGCCCTCAATCCTCACGTGGGATGCTCAGATGGGGGCGACATTCTCCCACATCGAGGAGGTACTCGGCCAACTATACGTGATGGCCGAGCTGTCGCCGGCTGCCTTCGGCGAGACCAAGAGCGGCCTGGCCGAGTCCGGGTCTGCCTTGAAGAGGCTCCTCCTCCCCACCCTGGCGAAGGTGGGGCGGCTCCGGCTCCGGGTCAAGCCTGGCCTTCTGGAGGTCCTGAGGACTACGGCCGAGCTGGAGGTCGCCTCCAGGATGAGCGGCGCCGGATCTCTCACAAACCTGACTGTGGAGTGGAGAGAGAACCTCCCCCGGGACCCCTTGGAGGCGGCGAAGGTGGAGGCGACTCGCAGGGGAGCGATGGCTACCTCGATATGGGGGTCCCTCTCCAGGCTGGACCCCGACGCCACCGAGGAGGAC
>CAZHAO010000157.1:0-2271 GCA_964530375.1 uncultured Methanotrichaceae archaeon | reverse complement strand
GATGATGAAAAAAAGTTCACTCAGGCAGATGTGGACCGGATCGTCCAGGAGAGGCTCAACCGTGAGAAGGCGAAGTACGCCGACTATGAGGACCTCAAGGCCGAGAACGCGGCCCTGAAGGCGAAGATCGCCGAGGCCGAAACCGCCGGGAAAGCCGCCACCCTGGACACTCTGAAGCAGAAGGTCGTCACCGACCTCAAGCTCCCCCCCTCCCTGGCGGGACGACTCCAGGGCGCGACGGAGGAGGAGCTGAAGGCAGACGGCGCCAAGCTGCTGAAAGAACTAGGTCCCCGTGAACCTGTGGGTGGTGGGGGGCAACCTCCGGGCGACGTGAAGAAACCGTTAACCCGTGAGGCTGTCAAGAAGATGACCCCCGACCAAATCATCGCCAATATGGACCAGATCAAGGCCCAAATGAAAGAGGGCTCACTGAGGTAAAATCACATGACAATAAGCAATTTCATAGGCGAAGTTTGGGCGGCCCAAATCCTCCAGGCTCTCCAGAAGGCCCTGGTTTACGGCCAGGCCCCGGTGATCAACCGGGACTATGAGGGCGACGTGAAGGGTAAGGGCGACACGGTGAGGATCACCGCCCACGGGCCGATCACCATCGACAACTACGACAAGACGTCCGGACTCGGCGACCCCGAGGAGCTGGACGACGCCTCCACCACGCTGGAGATCACTCAGGCGAAGTACTTCAACTTCAGAATCGAGGACATCGACAAGGCTCAGATGAACGTCCGGCTGATGGAATCCGCCACCAGAGACGCGGCCTATCGGCTCGCCGAGGTCGCCGACGAGTACATCGCCGGGATCATGGCCGCTCAGGCTGGCTCTGCTGTGGGGGCTGACGGGTCCGATAAGATCTTCGACGGGACGACCAACATCGTAACCGAGGAGCTGCTTGAGGTCAAGCAGAAGCTCGACGAGGCCAACGTGCCCACCCAGGGGCGCTGGGTTATCCTGCCTCCGTGGGTGTCCAAGGTCATGTTCCAGGAGGACACGATCACCACACCGGTTTGGTCCGGGGTGGAGAAGGTCATGCTCAACGGCCAGATAGGCCGGATCTATGGCTTCGACGTGCTCCAGTCCAACAACGTACCCAACACCGCCGGAGACCATTACAAGGTCCTGGCCGGTGTCAGCAGGGCGACGACCTTTGCCGACTCTGTGAACGAGACCGAGGCTTACAGGCCGGACAAGTTCTTCGCCGACGCCCTCCGGGGCCTCCACTGCTACGGCGCGAAGGTCATCGATCCTGAATGCCTGTGCGTTCTGACCTGTGCTCCGAGCTGAGGTGGTGAATCATGGTAAGATCTGAAATAACCGTAAACGAGCTTTCGGGGGCGTGGGCTGACAGAGAGACGCCCGACGCGATCGATAAGGGAAACCATCACGTCATCGCCGAGGGTGCGAATTTCAAGAGGCTTCTGATCCTCGTCCACATCTCGGCGGGGACGGGAACCGGCGGCGCTGTGACTCTGAAGGCCGGAACCGCTCACCCTGCCTTTAGGCGGGGACTCGGAGACCTTGTGAGAGGCGACGACGTAGTCGCCAACGATGAGTTCTGCATAGGACCCATCGAGACGGCTCGATACCTCCAGGCCGACGGGACGATCCACATCGACATAACCGACACGACCGGGACGAACATCGCCGGAACGATCGAGGCCTACGCTCTGCCTTGAAACATCACGCTGGTATACCCTCTAAGCGGGGGAGGAAGCCCGGCTAAGTCACCGGCCGATGGATTCCCCTTCCCTTCCTCCCCCGCTAAATCCCCATTCACACGATCATGACAGAAACGGAATACGTCGACATTGACGGGATGGACGACTACGTCCTCGACCTCCCCACAGCAGCCCTGTGGGATGCTCTCGACGAGGGCGAGCAAGAGGCCATTTTGATCTACGTCTCGAAGCTCGTCGACTCCCTCCCCTTCACCGGCCGGAAGTACGACTCCTCCCAGGCTCTCCAATGGCCGAGGCTGATCAAGGCCCGGGGAGGCTGGAAGGTGGAGAGGGACGGCGACGGTGAGGTAGCGATCCCACAGCCCATCAAAGATGCAGTCTGCGAGGAGGTCCTGGCGAGGCTCGACACGTCCAACGATGCGAGACGAGCCCTCCAGGAGGGAGGAGTCAAGAGCTTCAGGCTCTCCGACATATCCGAGACGTTCGGCGACGACCACCAGGGAGGCGGGATCAAGGGGACGCCCCTGAGGTCCTGGACAGCTTACAGATACCTGGAGCCCTACCTGGCGAAGGGGGC
>CAZHAO010000156.1:0-5085 GCA_964530375.1 uncultured Methanotrichaceae archaeon | reverse complement strand
ATATATCCATGTAGTTGCAAAATAATAAAATGTCAGATCGAGGCGTTGATCATGCCAGAGAATAAAGAAACTTATACATATCGGGCAGGAAAGAAGGTCCTCCTCGAAAAGGAGCCGGACCAGTTCGTGGTGAGGGCGCTGCCAGAGACGCTGAGGGAGATGGGGATCGAGGACGCAGAAAAGGTATCCTCGGCCTCTTCTCGGGTCACCACAAAGGCGGCAGAGCTGGAGCTCCTCATGAGCGTTGCAAGACATCTCGCCCCCACCCACCACGCCTACCGCGTCGCCGAGACGGGGGAGGAGTTTCTGATCACAGACCGGGTCTTCGTCACCTTCCGGGAGGAGCTGCCTCCGGGCGAGGTGGACGCCTTCGCCGGGAAGTACGGCCTCGTCAGGCTCAAGTCCTACTCAGACCGCGACTTTCTCTTCCAGCTCACCGAGGCTACGGGGATGAACCCGGTGAAGCTGGTGGTGAGGCTGATGGAGCAGGAGCCCATCGTCGAGACCGCAGACCACGACCTCAACCGGCGGATGAGAACCTACGACTTCGCCCTCCCGACGGACCCCGCCTATTCTCTCCAGTGGCATCTTCACACCCGATTCGTCGACAGGAGCTTCGATCCCCGATCGTCCTCCCGGTGCGAGGACGCCTGGCGGATCCTCGACCATTTCGGAAGCGGAAACGTCGTCGTAGGGATCACCGACGACGGGTGCAAGCTCGACCATGCTGACTTCGACTCTGCCGAGAAGTTCGCCGGATGGGGCTATTTTAAGGGGACGACCCTCGTCAAGAACATCAGCATAAGCGCTGACCCAAAGGAGATGTACACCCCCGGCGAAAACCACGGGACCTCCTGCGCCGGGGTGATCGCGGCCGAGGCGGACTCGGCCCTGACGGTGGGCGCAGCTCCAGGATGCCGCCTTCTGCCCATAAAGTGGGAGATCGACGACGACGGATCTCTTCTGATCTCTGACACCAAGATCTTAACTGCTCTCGAGTTCGTCGCCGACAAAGTGGACGTCCTCACCAACTCCTGGGGGTGCAGCCCCACCATGGACTTCATACCCCTCGTCACCCGCAAGATCGCCAGTCTCGCGAAGACCGGTGGCCGCCGGGGCCGGGGAATAGTCTTCGTCTGGGCGGCGGGAAACGAAAACTGTCCCGTTCATCACGACGCCTCCATGGAGGTCCCCTACAGCTACGGATGGCTGTACAGGCCCGACGGCTCCCAGATTTGGATCGGGGTTGATACAGCCCGCCGCTTCGAAAACGGCCTCGTCGGAGTTCCAGAGGTGATGATCGTGGCGGCATTATCGAGCCTGGCTCAGAGAAGCCACTACTCCAACTACGGCACCGGGATATCCATCTCTGCGCCGAGCAACAACGGCCACACCTACGACAGGCAGATCGTCCGGGGCCTTGGGATCACCACCACCACCGGCGAGCACACCCCCGTAACGGAGCACTTCGGCGGAACCTCCAGCGCCGCCCCTCTGGTGGCGGGGATCGCGGCCCTGGTCATCTCGGCGAACCCCGATCTCTCGGCTCAGGAGGTGGCATCGATCCTGAAGCTGACCGCCTCCAAGGACCTCAGCTTCGAGGGGTATCGGCGCACAGAGCCCGCAGCCTACGATCTCGATACGAGCTGGGACGTCTCCCCGATACCCCCCTTCGACCGGGGCGAGTTCGTCGATGTCGGGCACCCCGAGGGGACCTGGAGCCCCTGGTTTGGCTCCGGGCGGGTCGACGCGGCGAAGGCGGTGGCCGAGGCCCTGAGGCGGCGGGGAGAGGCGGGGCAGAGGGCCTTCAAGCGGGCCTCAAGCCCGAACCTCGATATCCCCGACAACGACGTCGAGGGCGTTCGGGACTCGATGACCTTCTCCGAGGCGGCGAACCTCTCATCGGTCAAGGTCGCCGTCGACATATCTCATTCCTTCATCGGGGACCTCCGCCTGACCCTCATCGCCCCTTCGGGAAAGTTCGTCGTGATCCACGATCGGAACGGCGGCGGCTCAAACGACATCAGGCAGACCTTTGACCTGACGACGACGCCGGCCCTCGGATCTCTTTGTGGCACGTTCGTTCAGGGGGACTGGACCCTCCTGGTCCAGGACCTGGCGGCAAAGGATGAGGGGCGGCTGAACCGATGGGAGATGGAGATCGAGGGGCAGACGAGCGGCTCGGTGAGCCTCGAGGAAGCGCCGGCGGCCGTCATCCCCGACAACGATCCGAGCGGCATCGTCTCGACGATCAGCACCAAGGACCCTGGGAGGGTGAGGGACGTGGAGGTCTATGTCGACATCACCCACAACTTCATCGGCGACCTGGTGGTGACCCTCGTATCGCCGGCCGGAACGACCGTCCCCCTCCACGAAAGGGGCGGGATGGCCGACGACAACATCATCAGAAGCTACAATTCGGCGACGACCCCGGCCCTCTCGAAGCTCCGGGGAGAGCAGATCGAGGGCGCCTGGAAACTGAAGGTCGCAGACGTGGCGAGGTCTGACGTCGGCAAGCTCAACCGGTGGGGGCTGAGGATAACCAGGGAGTCGTAGTCAGAACAAAGCCTGGCCAGGATCGCGGGATCGGTGGCTGGAGCCCAGGATCCGGACTCACCGGATCACCAGGACCGCGGCCCCCTCGATCTCTCCTGACCGGAGCCTCTCCAGGGCGATGTTCGCCTCCTCCAGGGCGAAGGGGATAACCTCGGTCCTGACGGGGACCTGCTGTGCGATATCCAGAAACTCCTCGCCGTCCTGTCTGGTCAGATTCGCGACGGATCGGAGGGCCCTCTCCTCCCAGAGGATGCGGTAGGGGAAGGAGGGTATCTCGCTCATGTGAATCCCGGCGCAGACTACGACTCCGCCCTTCGCCGTCGCCCTCAAAGCCGCGGGGACGAGGGGCCCGACGGGGGCGAAGATGATGGCCGAGTCGAGGAGGTCTGGCGGCTCCTGGTCAGAGCCCCCGGCCCAGGCCGCTCCCAGCAGGAGGGCGAAGCTCTGGGCCGCGTCGTCCCCGGGTCGGGTGAAGGCGTAGACCTCTTTTTCCTGAAACCGGGCGACCTGGGCGATGATGTGGGCTGCGGCTCCAAAGCCGTAGATACCGATCCGTTTTGCTCCCCGGTCCGCCGTCGCCATCCGGTAGGATCGATAGCCTATGAGGCCGGCGCATAATAGCGGAGCTGCCTCGGCATCGCCGTAGGAAGGGGGCAGCCGAAAGGCGAACCTCTCGTCGGCGACGGCGTACTCGGCGTACCCGCCGTCGATGGTGTAGCCCGTGAACCGGGCGTTGTCGCAGAGGTTCTCCATGCCCCTTCTGCAGTACGGGCAGGTTCCGTCGGCATAACCGAGCCAGGGAACCCCCACTCTCTCGCCGATCAAAAACGAGTCTGATCCTCCGCCCCTCGCGACGACGGTTCCCGCGATCTCGTGCCCCAGGATCAGGGGGAGCTTCGGGTCCGGCAGCTCTCCGTCGACGATGTGCAGGTCGGTCCTGCAGACTCCGCAGGCCCGGACCTTGATCAAAATCTGTCCCTGACCTGGGCGAGGGACAGGGACCTCCTTCTCTTTCAGGGGCGTTCCGGCCTTCTCCAGGACCATGGCGCGCATCTTCTTGGGGATCTCGAAATCCTCCACAGCGGTCACTTCCTCCAGCCGACGGTGGCGCTCGGGATGCTGTCGACCTCGGAGAAGTAGGGCTTGATGTCGATGAGGGGCGAGCCATCGAGGGCATCGAGGCCCCTAACCTTCAATCTCCCCCCCTCGACGGCCAGAAGCTCCACGACCCCGAAGCCGATGGGGTTGGGCCGGTTGGGGGACCGGGTGGCGAAGACGCCGTGCTCCTTTCCGTCGGAGGGAGGGAAGGCCTTGAGCATCGATCGATCTGCCCGGTCGAGCCAGTAGAGGAGGATTAAGTGGGTGCACCCCTCCACGTCGGCGAGCCCCGGGAGGAACTCGCCCGAGACCTCCACCTCGCAGATCTCGCTGGAATGCCTCCCCTGGAAGGGGGCCTCTGCCCTCGTCTTGTAGGGGGAGTGGATGATGCCGATCTTTTTGAGGTTCATGGAGATGGGTTCTCCTCCGAGGGAAAAAAGCCCTTCGGCGGGGGGAGCCGCCATCCTCGGTGACGGGTCTGGCCGGGGACCCCGGGTCTCCTCTCGATTGAAAGCGGGTGGCGGGCCATGGGAGCGGGATCGCCATCCTCCGACGCCGACGGCGCAGGGGCGACAATCTCAGAATTTCGCGCCAGTTTTAACCGCCTCCGGCCCAAAAGAATATGCCTGAGAGGGCCCAGGCAAGATCGCGGCAAACCACGACCATTTGCCCTTCGACCCGGTGATCGGGAAGTACGGGGCCCACCTGAAACGGGCGCTCTCGCGAGCCCCGAGGTACACCTCCAACATCAACGTCCTGATGCACATCCCGGGCCGCTTCTCAGACCGGATCTCGGCCGGGGAGAAGGCGATGTTTTTGGAGAAGATCCAGAGGTACAGAGACGGCGAGATCACCATCTGCCCCAACACCACCCTCCTCAAGTCCTGGATCGCAAAGTTCGGGGACGATTACCTCGCTCGCCAGACCTTCTCTGAGCCCTACCCCCAGGACCTGATGGATGTCGACCCCGCCGTCTCCTCGAGGGGGAGAGACCTCTGGAGATAGGTACGGAGAAAGAGTGATATCACACGACGACGATAAGTTGACAACCATGAACCCCGAACCCATCACCTTCACCCCGATCGGCGTCGTCCACTGCGACTTCGGAGAGCCGTCAGACCCCAAGACCATGAGAAACTCCCTCTCCGTCCTCGAGATCGACGAGAAGTACACCGAAGGCCTGGAGGGGATCGAGAAGTTCCGCCACATCTTCGTCATATACCACATCCACCGCGCCCTCGGCTACGACCTGAAAGTCCACCCCATGGGCGACGAGTCGATCCCCAAACGGGGCCTCTTCGCCACCCGTACCCCCAGGAGGCCCAACCCCATCGGCCTCACTGTGGTGGAGGTCCTGAACGTCGACGGGAACAAGATCACCGTCACGGGCCTCGACGCCCTGGACAAAAGCCCCATCCTGGACATCAAACC
>CAZHAO010000155.1:0-5116 GCA_964530375.1 uncultured Methanotrichaceae archaeon | reverse complement strand
AGAACCCGGATGAGGACGTAGGCCGCGACCTTGGTCCCGGTGGGGGCGATGAGGAGGACGTGCTCTCCGGCCAGGATCCGGGGAATCGCCCTCTCCTGGGGAGGCGTCGGCTCCGCTATCCCCTGGCGGGCGAGCAGCCCCCTGATCTCGGGCCGGAGCCTCGAAAAGGCGGACACAAGGGATAAGTTCTCCAAGGGCTAATAATAGCCTCGTGTGGAGGAATTTTTGTGCAGGTGGCGGTGGTAGGAGCCGGAGAGTACGAGGAGAAGAGGTGCGACCTCGCCCGCGAGGTGGGGCGAAAGATCGCAGAGCACGGGCACGTCCTGATCACCGGGGGCCTCGGCGGGGTGATGGAGGCGGCCTCAGAGGGCGCCCGGGAAGCGGGGGGCGTCACCGTCGGCATCCTCCCCGGGGAGAAGGAGACGGCAAACCCCTTCGTCACCGTCGCCATCGGCACCGGGATGGGCCACGGGAGGAACGCCATCATCGTCCGGAGCGCCGATGCCGTGATCGCCCTCCCCGGCCTTTACGGCACCCTCTCCGAGGTCGCCCTGGCCCTGAAGATGGACAAGAGGGTGATAGACCTGGGAGACTGGAACGTCGAGGGGATGCTCAAGGCCAGAAGCCCCGAGGAGGCGATCCTCCTCGCGGAGGGGAAGGCGAAGGCGAAGAAAGTTTGAACTCGCGCCGGTTAACCTCTCGCCCGAGGATTCGAACTTGCCACCAGATGAATTCTTAGAAGGGATCAACATGGCTCAAAAAACCGAAGGCAAATCTCAAAAAAAATCCCGGATCGGGTCCGTATATCAGCTCAAGGTCACCCTCAAGGGGATCAGTCCTCCGATCTGGCGCAGGTTTCAGGTGACCGACGACATCGCCCTCCCCAAGCTGCACCGCATCCTTCAGGCGATCATGGGCTGGGAGGACTATCATCTCCACGTCTTCGATATTGGTGGCGTCAATTACAGCATGCCATATCCCGGTGAAGTCGATCTCGATGAGATGGGGATGAAGACAGAAAAAAGGGTTAAGCTGAATAAGCTGCCCCTAGCCGAGAAGTCTCGATTTATCTACGAGTACGACTTGGGGGACAGCTGGATTCACGAGATCCTGGTGGAGAAGATACTGCCCCCTGATCCGAAAGTCAAATATCCGGTCTGTATTGCGGGAGAAAGAGCGGCCCCGCCCGAGGACTGCGGCGGCGTCGGGGGCTACGCCGATTTTGTGGAGGCGATCTCCGATCCCGACCATCCCGAGCATGAGGAGTACATCGATTGGGCGGGCGGGAATTTCGATCCCGAGAAGTTCGATCTGGAGGCGATCAATCGAGAGCTGAGGCGGACGAAATGAGGGAGGGTGAGGGGTGGTGAGAGCGTGATAAGGCTTGAGTTTCTATCTCAGCCTTGAGAGAAGGCGTTCAACATCAATCTGATAGACTTATTGCAGACATTAGGTCGTGATGATGAGTATTCGGGGGATGCTTAATCTTATCAAATCGGCCTAGGGTTAAAAGGGCGATTTGATCTATCAAAGAGTCTACGACTTATTATTCGGCCAGAGGTAGCGAGATCGTCCTCCCTGCAGAACTTGATCAACGGCTGAGTTTAGCCCTCAGCCGTCAGAGGTGGTGCCTCTCTCTCGTAATCCTTTTATCATCCCCCATCTATGGAACAGTCATGTCCAAATACAGCTGGGTTTTAGCACTTTTCCTCGTCCTGGCCGCGGCCTTCGCCTGCGGCTGCGCCGAGAAGGAGGGAGAGGTTAAAGGGGCCGCAGAAGCTGGAGCCGAAGAGGTTGAAGGGGCCGCAGCAGAAGTTGAGGCCGCAGTAGAGGGCGAGGGCGAGCACTGAGCTGCAGTGCCATCGCATCGTTTCTATCATCTTTTTTCGTGGCAGCAATCCGATTTGGCGATGGCCCTTCTTATCTGGTTCCGCTATTCGCCGCCAGGCATCCCATCAATGGAGAGCGCCTCCAGGCCGTCGGTCACCATCTCAAGGCCCCTCATCCTCTCTTCCTGAGCGTTGAACGCCTCCTCCAGATCCCTTATCCTCTCCTCCTGGGCGAAGATGGCCTCCTCCAGGTCCGCCAGCGCGTCAAGCTGGTGCTCCAGGTCCTTCAGCCTCGACTCGATGCTCACCCGGAAGGCGAGGTAGCTGAAGATCAGGGTGAGAAGGGCGCTGGTCATGGCTCCCGCTGCGGCGATCATGAGGGACTCTTCGTTGATCTCTATGGCTACCATCAATTCTCACCTATCCATCCCTGATCCGACGGATGCGCCCCTGGACGCCATCTCCGGCAGGAAGCCGATCTGGTGCCCATAATCTCGGTCATTTTATATCGCAGTTCTTCGCGCGGGGCGGAAGTAATGCCATCTTAATGCCCTGAGGAGAAGCGGTAAGCGGTTTATGAATCGAGTTCGCTCTTCGATCAAAGAAGAAAAATGGAGGCCTCCAGGAGAGGGAAATGAAGGGGGATTTGTTGGGAGCCTCTCCTGGCCTCGATCCGATCATGGCAACGGAGGCCGCGCCCTTCGGGCTTTTGCCTCACAACCTATACTTCTCCTCCGCCCTACAAAAGGTCGAGGCTCGCGGGGCGAAAGTATTGGGCCCTCCGGCTGGGGACCTTTCGGCTCCCAAAAGCTATAAGGAGCCTCGCGGCATGGGCGGTGTGGCATGACGATCCAAAGACCGAGAGGGACCCGGGACTTCCTGCCGATGGACTCCTTCAGGAGGGGCGCCGCGAGGAAGAGGATGCAGGGGATCTTGGAACGGTGGGGCTACCAGGAGATATCGACCCCCACCTTCGAGCATCTGGAGCTCTTCACCATAAAGTCGGGGCCGTCGATCATCGAGGAGATCTACGCCTTCAAGGACAAGGGCGGCCGCGACCTGGCGCTTCGGCCCGAGCTGACGGCCCCGGTGATGAGGATGTACGTCAACGAGCTCCAGAAGGCAGCAAAGCCCCTCCGGCTTCACTACTTCGGAAACTGCTTCAGGTACGAGCGGCCTCAGCGAGGGCGTTTCCGGGAGTTCTGGCAGCTGGGGGCGGAGCTGATCGGAAGCGACCGGCCCGACGCCGAGGCGGAGGTGATCGCCCTCGCCTCAGATCTCATTAAAAGCGCCGGCGTATCGGGAGACCTCCACCTCGGCTACCTCGGCCTCATCAGGGCGATGATGAGGATGATCCCGGCCTCTGAGAGGCCGGGGGTGATGAGGTTCATCGACAAGAAGGAGAGGTCCCTCCTCGCCGAAAAGCTCACGGAGATCGGGGCAGACCATTTGGGCCTGGCAGAGCTGATCGACCTCAAGGGTCGACGGGCCCTGGACCGGGCGATGGAATTGGCCGAGGACCTGGCCAAAATCTCAGACGATCTCCCGGCCGAAGATGAAGGGGCGGGATCTCAGGAGGCCGCGTCCTCCGGCGCCGCCGGAGACAGGGCCGCGAGATCCGACCGGGCCGCGCCTTCGGACCTGGATCTTGGTCCCTTCTCGGAGCTGGTGGACCTTCTCGCGGTCTACGGCGTCAAGGCGACGGTGGACTTCGAGATCGTCCGGGGCCTTGAGTACTACACGGGTACCGTCTTTGAGATCTACGCCTCGGGCCTGGGCGCCCAAAACCAGATCTGCGGCGGCGGGACCTACATGCTCGCGGGCCTCCTCGGGGGCCAGGAGACGAGGTCGACGGGCTTTGGGATCGGGTTTGATCGGATCATGGAGATCGTCGCCCTCGACGAGATGCCCCCAAAGCCCGTGGCCGTCATCTTCGTCCCCTCGGTCCGGGCCGAGGCGGTCAGGGCGGCAAAGGCGCTTCGCGACGGCCTCAATGTCCCGGTGGTCATCGACGTCATGGGCCGGGGGCTTGGAGCCCTGAAACAGGCGAGCAGCATCGGCGCTAGCTTCGCCGTCATCATCGGTCCAAAAGAGGTCGAAGAGGGGAAGTTCACCCTGAGGGACATGGCGACGGGGTCTCAGGAGAGCCTCTCACTGAAAGAGACGATAGAGCTTTTGGCCGAAAAGACCTGCCGTTGACCTTTGAGATGATGGGGCCGGATGAAGATGGGTGCCGGTGGGCCCTGGGCGTCCAGCCCCAGCTTTCAGCCGCCGCTGCTCTTCCGACCCGACCCTATGATGAGAGACGGACCCGGTCCGGATCGTTATAATGTCAGAGAAGGCCCAGGTTCTCCAGCTGGACCCGGACGATCTTGACGCCCTCCTGGCACTCGTCGGGCGACTTTCCTCCGGTCACCACCAACTTTCCGGAGCTGAATATCAGGACCACCACCTTCGGAGTCTTTATCCGATAGACGAGGCCCGGGAACTGCTCCGGCTCGTACTCGATATTCTCAAGGCCGAGGCCGAGGGCGATGGCGTTGAGGTTTAAGTCGGTCTTGAGGTCGGCGCTGGCGACGATGTTCTGGACGTGGATCTCGGGGTTGAGGTTGACGTCCTCAAACCCGATCGACTTCAGGGTCTGGGCCATGTTGGTGATCACCGTCCTAACGTTCTCGACGTTCTTTGTGCCGGTGCATACCACCTTCCCCGAGGTGAAGATCAGGAAGGCCGCCCGGGGCGATTTGACCCTGTAGACGAGCCCCGGAAATTTCTCCTTGTTGTATTCGGCTCCCTCCAGCTCCGACTCGATCTTTATCAGATCGAACTCCTCGGCGAGCTTTGTCGAGGCGACGACGTTCTCGATGTTGATGGTGGACTCCATAATCACGTCTCTCCGGAAAACCCCTTTTTAAAGTGAGGGTATATAAAGTATTGTGGAGTTGACAGAACGCCGGAAGGGCGAGGCCGGCACGCCCGATATCTAACATCATCTTTGATGGCGGGCTTGGCGGAGTCCTGCAGAAAGAATAAGAGGATGAATATAGACGAAAAGAGAAGCCGCCGATGGGATTCGAACCCATGACCTGCTGATATATCGGGCCGTCTGCCTTACGAATCAGCCGCTTTACCGGGCTAAGCCACGGCGGCACAGGCACACCCGGCATATAGCGGACGTTTTCAATTTAAGCGTTGCGATCAGTCACCGGCCTTTCGAGGAGAAACCCCGGCTGCACCGGTCTCCGCGGCCTCGGCCAGCCTTTTGACCTCCGCGGCCAGCCTCGGCA
>CAZHAO010000154.1:0-5122 GCA_964530375.1 uncultured Methanotrichaceae archaeon | reverse complement strand
TTAAGGTAAAACCTCTCAGAGAACGCTGATCTGCGGATAATCGAAGTCCTCTATATATAGACATTTTGGCGGCTTTATGGCCATTTAAAGTCTCTCAAGATTAAATAGGGGAAACCTCTGCCCAAGTGAAGATCGTCGAATTAGATGGCGATCTATATAGAAAATGGCACTGAAAGTCCTGTATACGAACTACGCGATCCTATTTATTATATTTGTGCAATATTTACATAAGTCCGCCCCCTTTCCTCGACTGGAGCGGCGTTGATGCGCCTCCCATCAGGCCGGCGCAAGAGAGCCTGCCCACAGATCTGACGAAAGAGGTATCGGAAATGAGACGGACGCATTTAACCCTCTGGGTTTTGGCCATACTGTTCGTTTCGGCTACCCTCCCCATGGCGGCTATGGAAGCCGAGATGGAAGAAGGTACCGATGATGGAGCAAAGAGCGTGATCTTCCTGATCGGCGACGGCATGGGATACGCCCAGCTGACCGCCGCGAGATGGGAGAAGGCCGGCGGCGACCAGCCCAGCTACCAGCCCACTCTGAAGAATTATCAGACGACCAGGCTGTACATGGACGAGATGGAGTACGCAGGACACATGTCCACCCACTCCCTGGACAGCTGGATCACCGACTCCGCCGCTGCGGTGACCGCTCTGGCCACGGGCCAGAAGACCTATAACGACGTGATCAGCGTCGGCAATATCACCGCTCACGGGGAGATCATCGGACGCGAGAACGCCACCCTTTACGCCGTACCCCTGAAGACGATCCTGGAGATGGCCGACGAGGCCGGAAAGGCCACGGGCGTCGTCAGCACCTCTCGGATCACCCACGCCACCCCCGCCGGCTACTACGCCCACGTTGCCTTCCGGGACTGGGAGAACGATATCGCTCTGCAGTGCATCAATAGCGATATGGAGGTCGCCCTGGGAGGCGGCGCGAGCAAGTTCTTCTTGGACAACCGAAGCCTCCTGGAGGAGGCGGTTACGCTGGGATGGACAGTGGTCAGAAACGAGAGCGAGCTTGTGGCCGTAGACCCCGCAGCCACCGAGAGGCTCCTGGGAATCTTCACCGACTCCCACATGTCCTACGAGCTGGACAGAGACCCCGCCGTCGAGCCGAGCCTTGCCGAGATGACGGAGACGGCCATCGAGATCCTCTCCAAAGATGAGGACGGCTTCTTCATGATGGTGGAGGGCGCCAGAATCGACCACGCCGGCCACGCCCGGGACTACAAGAGGATAGTCAATGATACCCTCGCCTTCGACGACGCCGTCAAGGCGGCCCTAGACTACGCCGCGAAAAACCCCGATACCTTGGTGGTCGTCACCGCTGACCACGAGTGCGGCGGCCTTGTTCTGGGAGCCAACACCAACGAGTACATTGAGGGCTGGGCCCCCAACTTCGGGTCCGGAGCCTATCCCGTCAGCGACTCCTACGCCGACCTCAACATCCTGGAGGAGGCCAGCCACACCTCCGTGGACGTCCCCCTCTTCGCCTCGGGGCCCATGGCGATCGAGTTTTCTCGGGGCCTCGTCGACAACACCGAGGTCTTCACTCTGCTGAAAGAGGCGATGGGGCTCTGACGGCTCCAAGCCGATCGCCTATTTTTCGAAAATTGGGGGATCAAAGCGTTGACCAAAAAAGATGCAGCATCCAGATTTAACCTGGCCCTGGGGACGAGGGCTGTAAAGAAGGTGCGGAGGGCGATGGGATTTGATGACCCATCCCCAGACCTCCGGAACGCTCTCCAGAGGAGTTGAAAAAAAATGATCAACGGCATAATTATGGTGAAGACGGTTCCCGGCCATGAGAGGAAAGTTCACCGAATCCTCAAAGGGCTTGGCGGAATTAGAAAGATGTACATCCTATTCGGAGATTTCGACCTCTTCCTGGAGGTCCAGGTGGGCGGCCTTTTGATGCTCAACGGCCTCGTCGAGACGATCCGGGCGACGGAGGGGGTCGTCACCACCAGGACGATCCTCGCCCAGACCTACGAGGAGCCTGGACCCATGAGGACGGTGGCCTGCTGAGGTTGGGATATCCCCCGCTGAAATGCCCCCCGAAAACTTAACTGTTAAAGTTTGGCTCGGCTACGCCGAGAGGGGCACAAACCCCAGCTCCTCGGCGATGGCCTGGCCCCTCTCTCCTGTGACGAGCTCCAGAAAGGCCCTCTCGTCACCGTCGGGCTCGGCCTCGGTGTACATGTAGAGGGTCCTCGATAGAGGGTAAGAGCCGTCCTTCACCGTCTTTGCCGAAGGCATAACGCCCTCGTAGGCGATCGTTGCGTCGTCTTCGTCTTGGGCGAGGTTCAGGCCCAGATAACCTATCGCCCTGTCGCTTCCGGCCACAAACTCCTCGACCTCGAAGCTGCTCTCGCGATAGACCGAAACCCCAGGGGTCGCCACCCTCTCGCTGAAGATCTCGCCGGTCCCCGAGCCAGGGGATCTCGATACGGCTATGATCTCTCGGTCCGGGCCGCCAAGTTCCTTCCAGCTTGTGATCTCGCCGGAGTAGATCGCTCTCAGCTGGTCATGACTCAGGTCGTCGATCCCGCTTTCCCGGATGGACGGGCTCACGACGATCGATACCGCGTCGCGAGCGATTGGGTGTTCAGCTAAATTACCGCCAAGGGCCTCCATTTCAACAGCGTCAACCCTCCTTGATGCCATCGCTATGTCGGCAGTGCCCGCTGCCAGCCGCCGGAGCCCTGCGTCCGTCCCGCCGCCTTCGACGTTGACGACAACATTCTTCTGCCCGAGGTTGAACTCTCGGGCGCAGGCCTCGGCTAAGGGGAGAACTGTGGTGGACCCGGCTACCGAGACGTTCGAAGCCTCTCCGCCGTTTGAATCGCGGAGGGCCAGCTCCTCGCCGCCCATGATGTAGAAGATCGCGCCGGCAGCGACGAATATGGCCACCACGATCCAGGTCATGACCGATTCAGGCCGCGCCATCCCTTAAACACCTCTTTCAAAATAATATCAATCTTTCCCCGAGGTCAGCTTTCGAATTCAACTGTTAGCCGCTTTGAGCCCGACCATCTTCATGGGCAGAACCCCTTTTCTCACCTCACCGGCACAAGCCCGAGATCTTCAGCTATGGCCTGGCCCCTTTCTCCAGTGACGAACTCCAGAAAGGCTCTCTCGTCACCGTCAGGCTCGCCCTCGGTGTACAGGCGGAGGGTCCTCGCCAGGGGATAAGACCCGTCCTTCACCGTCTCCGCCGACGGAAGGACCCCCTCGCAGGCGAGAGCTAAAAGATCGTCACCTCTGGCATAGTTGAGGCTGAGGTACCCGATGGCCCCTTTGCCGGAGGCGATCGCCGCCCAGACCTCGGCGTTGCTTCCCGATACGAATCTGCCCCGGGGGTTTCGTGGTCCGGCCTTCCCATGACGACCTCGTTGAATACGTCCCTCGTTCCCGAGCCTTCCTCTCGCGCGATGGCCGCGATCGGCTCGTCGGGACCCCCCAGATCCTTCCAGCTCTCGATCTCGCCGTTGTAGATCGACGAGAGCTGATGGTGAGATATCTCTCTGATCTCACCCTCATAGACGTCCCGGCTCACGGCGATGCAAACTGCGTCGATGGCTATGGGGAAGGGCTCGAACCGGTCGCAATAGATCTCGACCTCTTCGATCTTCACCTCCCTTGAGGCCAATGCGATGTCGGCGATCCTAGAGGCGAGGCTCTTGATCCCGACGCCGGTGCCGCTCCCGGTCACAAAAACGGATAGTTCGTCCTGGAGCAAGTTGAACTCCTCGGCGCAGGTCTTGACGAAAGGCAGAGCCGAGGTGGACCCCACCACGGAGAGCCGACCGCTCCTTTGAGCCGATCCATTCTGCTGATCGCCGCCCCAGAGGAAGAGGAGGCCTGCAGCAAAGACCACGGCGAGAAAGATCGGGACCATCTTCAGAAAGGCTTTCCCTCTTCCGGCCGAGAAATTCAGCACCTTCAAAGGTGAAGCCTCCGGTTTCAGGCTCAAAGAACAGAAGCAAAAAGTCATCAACCACATTCTAATCCGGACAGAGGGAGGGCCCGGGGCCCAGAGGGCCCGGGCGCAGTTATCTCTGGTTAAATCTATTCCAAGCTCAGTTCGTCGATACGAAGCCGAGCTCCTCGGCGATGGCCTGGCCGTCTTCACCGGTCACGAAGTCCAGGAAGGCGGAGGCGTCCTCGCTCGGCTCGCCGTAGGTGACCATGTAAAGTTCTCTCGCCAGGGGGTAGGAGCCGTCCTTTACCGTCTCGGCGGTGGGCTCAACGCCCTCGTAGGCGACTACTCCAAGGTCTCCGTCCTGGACGTAGTTGAGGCCAAGGTAGCCGATGGCCTTGTCGCTGCTCGTTATCGCGGTCTTCATCTCGGCGTTGCTGCCGACGTTGGTCTTGACCCCCGCAGTTTCAGCCTCGGCGCTTCCCATGACCATCTCGTTGAAGGTGTCTCGAGTGCCGGAGCCGACCTCTCTTCCGAGGACGTAGATATCCTCATCCTCGCCGCAGAGGTCTGCCCAGTTGGTGATCTCGCCGTTATAGATGGCCTGGACATCCTCCTGGGAGAGGCTGGTGACGCCGGAGTAGTAGACGGCCGCGCTCACGGCGATGCAGACTGCGTCGTAGGCGACAAGGGTCTCGACGAACTCCTCGTCAGGGTAGGCCTCCTTCTCGGAGTCCTTCACGGGCCTTGAGGCCATGGCGATGTCGCTGATCCCCTCGGCGACGTTTTTGATGCCGACGCCGGACCCGCCGCCGGTGACGGAGACCTCGATCTCATCCTGCATCGCGTTGAACTCCTCGGCAGCCTGGGCGCCGAAGGGAAGGACCGTAGTCGACCCCGATACAGATAGAGGTGCAGCGCTCCCTGCGGCCACGAAAAGTGCAGCGATCAGAACGCTGGCCAGTACGAATTTTGACATGATGCTCATACGACCCCCTACCCTGCTGGAGTGATGTATAAAGCTATTCGCAATAAAATAAATAGATATATCTATGCGACTTTTGCATATATAGACAATATTCAGAGATATATTCTATATACTGAGTTGCAGGGTGTTTATTTCAATCTGAACATATATGTGGAGTCCCAAAACTATTTCGCACCCAATCTATTCCCGGAATCATATTCAGGG
>CAZHAO010000153.1:0-5162 GCA_964530375.1 uncultured Methanotrichaceae archaeon | reverse complement strand
CGCTATTAGCAGGTACCACCATATCCTAAGCTTGTCCGGAGCAACATCAGCACCGTTATGCCTTTTCAAGAAGTTGTAGTGGAGAAGCTCATCCTTTGATATTTTTAAAATAATCTTTTTATTATCTTCGCTCTTGATGGATTTTGCCAGCTTAGCATAGATGTGATATTCAGTGATTTCGTTCTTCTGCTGAAAAAGAAACATCTTCTTGATCGCTTCATCCATGACCTTCAGGATGGCGTCATCAAATAAAGCGTTTATTATGCCTTTTTTTTAGATCTTGAGCAAAACTGGGGTCCTGGTGAGTAATTAGTCTTGGGGGAGGACGTGGCGTTCTTGGTGAGCAGCATAGCTCCAGGTTCGATAAAATTTTCGGGGTGCAAATCGAGGGAAGACTTGAACAACAAACTTATACGCCAAGGGGCCAAAAGGCGGATCTGAATGCATCCAGATCAGATCTCTCCCCTACTCCGGCTGCTCATAGCCTTTCTCCTCCTGATCCCGGCCGGCGCAAGCCCTGCAGGTGCAATCGGTGAGATCCAGTTCGCCGGCGATTACTACAAGGTCGAGGGCGGACCCAAAATCGACGTCTCCGTCGTAAACCCCGTCTTCCCGCCGGGAACAAACGGGACCGTAAGGCTGATCCTGGCCAACGAAGGCGTCGTTCTCCGGCTCGTTCCCGGAGCCGTCCCTCCGGGGTCGGAGGAGGAGGCGGCTTCTGAGATGGTGGCGGAGTTCGGCGGCATCGACGCATCAGATCTCAGGGCCGATCTGGTCTCGGACGGACCGGTCAAGGTCCTCTCCGGGCCGGTCCATCTGGACCGTCTCGGGCCCGGCGAGACCGCATCGATCGAGTTCGAGATCGAGGTCGAAGAGGGCGCCGAGGGACCTATCCCCCTCTGCCTAGACATCGAGTACGAGCAGCAGGTCGACGTCAGCTTCAGCGGCGGAACGGCATCGCCCCTCTACCTTCCTTCGAGCCTCCAGCTGGACCTCATCCTCTCGGTGGAAGGCGCTCCTCCCACTCTCGAGCTGATGGGATATAGGTCCTACCTCGCCCCCGGCGAGGAGGGGTCGATCAGCATCATCGTCGGAAACGCCGGGGAGAGCGATGCTGCGAACTGCACGGCGCGGCTGGTGGCGGCATCCCCCTTCGCGCCCCTGACGGAGAGGTCTCGTCTCGGCGACATGCCTCCCGGCGGGGTCGCAGTCGCCCGTTTTGACGTCCTGGTGGAGGGGTCGGCCCGTCCTCAAGAGTACAGCATCGGCTGCGAGATCAGCTTCGATGGGGGAGAGGCCTCCCTTTCTGTCCCGCTCACAGTCGTTTCGCCCGATGGTGCGCGACTTTTGATCGTCCCCCTATTGGTGATCCTCTTGGGAGCAGCGGCCCTGGCGGCCGTCTGGCTCATCCGTTCGAGGACGAACTCTCAGCGGAGGGGGGGACCCCTCCGCTCCCGGAGATAGCTCATCCTGCCATCATCGCCTCGCCATCTCCATCAAACCGCCATTGATATCTTCAACCTCCGCATTCATCGGAACCTATGCTGGCGCTGCGGGCCGAGAAGATCTGCAAGAGCTTTCGAGGTCTCTTCAATAAGAAGGAGGTTCTTTCCGAGGTATCCCTCTCCATCGAGGAGGGCGAGATCTTCGGCATCCTCGGCCCCAACGGCGCTGGAAAGACGACCCTCATGTCCATCTTCTCCACCCTCATCCGGCCCGACAGCGGAATCCTTGAGGTCTTCGGCCTCGACGCCAAAAAAAAGACCCACGCCGTGCGGGAGAGAATCAACATCAGCAGCGGAAACCCCAACTTTCCCTGGAGCCTCACCGTGAGGGAGAACCTGAACCATTCGGCGATGCTCTACGGCCTATGCGGCCAAAATCTCACAAAATCCGTCGACGAGGCGATCTCGGCCTTCGAGCTGGAGGCTTACGCCGACTCGAAGTTCGAGACCCTCTCCACCGGCACCAAGCAGAGGGTCTCTCTCGCGAAGTCGCTCCTGAACCGGCCCGAGATCCTCTTCCTCGACGAGCCGACCTCGGGCCTCGACCCGGAGATGTCATTGAAGACGAGATCCCTCATCAAGAAGATATATGAGGAGCAGGAGATCACCGTCGTCCTCACAACTCATTACATGCCCGAGGCCGAGGAGCTCTGCGATCGGATAGCCTTCCTCCGGGAGGGGAGCCTCATCGCCCTGGGGACTCCCGGCGAGCTGAAGAGGGCCCTCAAGATCGGGCATCGGATCTTCGTCCGGTATGAAGGAGATCTCAACCCATTGAGGCTTCGGATGATCCCCGGCGTCATGGACGTCAGGTTGTCTTCTGGCAGGGTGGAGATGGTCTTCGACCACTCTGAGAGGGCCGTCAGCAGCATAATAAAGGCCTTTGAGGGGGCAGATATTTTGGATATAGGCATAGATCAGCCCGACCTGGAGGATGTCTTTCTTGAGCTGGCGAGGTGAGCTGAACAAGTTTCTCTCAGCGACCTACAAGAACTGGATCATATCCAAGCGGAACGTATTCACCGTCTTCGAGCTGGTCTTCTGGCCCTTCATCGGCCTCCTATCCATCGGGCTTCTCACCCGGTTTTTGGAGGTGACGGATGAGATGGTGGCCTTCGTCCTCGTCGGGGCGATCGCCTTAAGCATCCTTCAGATCAGCCAGATGGACGTCGCCTACATCCTCCTCTTCGACCTCTGGTCCAAGAGCATCAAGCAGACCTTCGTCGCCCCGATCCGGGGATACCACCTCGTCGGTGGAGCGATGCTCTTCGGGATGATCAGGGGCGCGGTGGTCTTCCTCATCCTGGCCGGAGCGAGCTCTCGCTTCTTCGGCTTCGACTTTCTCGCCGGGGGGCCTGTCACCGTAGTCGTCTTTCTCGCCGGGACGTTCATCACCGCCGCGTCCATCGGGATGGCGGTCTGCATATCGATCCTCCTCTTCGGCCAGAGGGCGGACGTGGCGGCCTGGAGCCTCAGCGGGATAATGATGCTGGTGAGCGGGGTCTACTACCCCGTGGAGATTTTGCCCGGACCCCTCCAGCTCCTCTCGAAATCGATACCTCTGACCTACTTCCTGGAGTACTACCGGTCGGCTTACGGCTACGGGTCTCACCAGGTTCTCCTGGGGATGGGGCTTGCCCTCCTCTACTTCGCAGCGAGCCTTTTGATCCTGAACCTGGCCATCGAGAGGGCGAGGACGACCGGCATGATGCTGAGGCTCTCGGAGTGAGATGCGAACCCTGGAATAACTTTTTAAAGTCGACCACTCTTATTTAGGGGGGCGTTGAACTTGACCATCGAGGGTTTGATCGGCAAGATCAGATTGGGAGACCTCTATCCCGTCCGGGTGATGGGGGTTATCAACCTCAGCCGCGAGTCGTTCTACGAGGAGTCTTTCGCGGAAGAGGGAGAGGTTCTTGAGCGGGCCCTCTCCTTCGCAAAAGAGGGGGCGGAGGTCCTGGACCTGGGAGCCGTCTCCACGGCGCCGGGATCGCCCGCCATCTCCGAGGAGGAGGAGCAAAGGAGGCTCTTTCCGGCCCTCGAGGTCGTCCGCGACGGCGTGGATGGCAAAGTGGCCATATCCGTAGATACCCAGAGGGCGAAGGTGGCCGATGAGGCCCTATCGATGGGAGCATCCTGCATAAACGACGTCTCCGGCCTTATGGACCCCGAGATGGCCCGGGCCGTCGCCGACTACGACGCCTCCCTGATTATAATGGCTTCAAAAGAGAGGCCCGGCGACATCCTCGATATGGGGGATATCGTGGCGGCTCTGGGGGGTCGGTTGAAGGACGCCGGAAAGGCCGGAGTCTCCCCCGAGAAGGTGACTGTGGATCCGGGGATAGGCCGCTGGACGCCGCCGAAGGGGCCGGGGCACGACCTCGCCATCCTGGACCGCCTCTCCCGCCTTCGGGTGCTGAAGAGGCCGGTGATGGCCGCCGTCTCCAGAAAGTCGTTCATCGGCGCTGTTCTGGATAGAAAAAATCCCGCCGAGAGGCTCCAGGGGTCTCTTGCCGCCACCGCCGTCGCCGTCTACAACGGGGCCCACATCGTCAGGACCCACGACGTCGCCGCCTCTCTGGAGACGATCCGGATGGCCGAGGCCGTCCGGGGCAGGCCGTCGACGTCCAGGGCCGGCGGCGTTGAGGTGGAGGTCTTCGCCCATTCGGGCCATCCCGGGGACCTCTCCTGGACCTTTGAGCGGCTCGGGGTCGGGGAGGACGGTGCCAGGGCCCTCGGCGGCAAGGGCTCCTTCCGGGCCCTCTCCCTTCGGGGCGTCACCTCTCCGGAGGCGATAGTCATCAAGCAGGAGATGCTGGCCCGGGGTGGGGACGCCGCCATACCCATGGGCGCCCTCCGGTGCGACCCCGGCGATATGGAGGTTCTGGTCATGGGGACGGCAGCTCAGGTCCGGGGGCTGGTCAAAAACCTCAGGAGCCAGCCCTTCAACCTCCCCGCGGTGGCCGGGGCCATCGAGGAGGCGCTGGCGAGGATGGAGGATCCGAAGCGGTACTGGTGAGGCCTTTGGAAGTTCTGGGAATAAAGACGGACTTGATCAGACCGGGTGACGACCTGGTGGAGGCCCTCCTCAAAGGGATGGAGAGGGCGGGCCTCGGCCTTGCCGATGGCGACGTTCTGGTGATAGCGGAGACCGCCGTCGCCACCTCAGAGGGCGGGGTGGTGAAGCTTTCAGAGGTGACCCCGGGTACGCGGGCCCAGGAGCTGGCGGATAAGTTCAGAAAAGACCCCCGGGAGATGGAGCTCGTCATCCGCTCCTCCGACCGGATCATGGGCGGGATCCCTGGGGTCGTCCTGACGATCAAGGACGGCTTTCTCTACCCCAACGCCGGGATCGATCACTCCAACGCCCCGCCAGGCTCTGTCGTATTATTTCCGGAGGATCCCAAGAGGTCAGCAGCCGAGATCAGAAAGAGGATGGAAGAGGCTTCAGGAAAGAGGATCGGCGTCGTCATCGGCGACAGCCGGACTCACCCCTTGCGCCTCGGGTGCGTCGGAGTGGCCCTCGCCTGCGACGGGATTTTTCCGGTGGAGGATGCGCGAGGAGAGAAGGACCTCTACGGAAGGGCCCTGGAGGTGACGAGGAAGGCCGTAGCCGACAACCTCGTATCCGCGGGGGAGGTGGTGATGGGGGAGGGG
>CAZHAO010000152.1:0-5212 GCA_964530375.1 uncultured Methanotrichaceae archaeon | reverse complement strand
CCCCACCACCTCCGGGATCCGGAGCCTATGTCCCGCGAAGATGGCGACTATCGAGATAAGGAAGATGACGATGATGTCGTTTAGGAGCTGGATGGGTACGGGCATCTATCCACTCTTTTGCAGCATCGACGTTAAAAGTTTGGGTCGAAAATAGGGATGAGGAAAAAACGCCCTAAGACGCCATCCCCATGGGGGGGCGACGGGACGAGGAGACGGAGTTACCGAGAAAAGAGAACTGCGGCGGCCGCGCGAGCGGCTCGCCTGCTCACCGATCTATACGCAGGTGTCCAGAAGTCTGCCACCCTTGCCTTTGCCTTTCTTGCTTCCGCCACCTCTCTCTTCACCAGGATGTATAGGCTCAACCTCGGCGACTTCCGGCTCTTTCTTCTCTTTCTTCTCTTCGGCCATTTTAATCACTCCGGATATTAATTCAGCTATACTCGTTTATTAAACTTTCCGATATCGTTGCCCTCTTTTCTCTATCTGGAATATAAGGCCGCCGTAGATCCACCAAAAGTGACAATTATTAGGATCTTTTTCAAGCTATTGCGCGGAGGAGAGGCCCGAATCAGATCGAGAGCGGTGATTTTAAACTTAAAAATCCGTAAATCGGCATCGAATCGGTCGAAAAGGACCGAATCCCGCGGATGCCATCGAACGCCAAAAGTCTGGAGTTTCAAACCTGAAAAATAACTGGCGGCCTGTTTCATCGGCCGCTCTTCATATCCTTCACCACGCAGGTCGGATCCTCACCGCAGACGTCTCCGCAGTAGTACCTCGCCTTCTGCCGGCACCCGCCGCAGACCTCCAGGTACTCGCAGTCGCCACAGGCCCCCTTCAGGTGGGACCTGATATCCCTCAGGGCCAATAGCTCAGGAGAAGGATTGTCGATCCAGATGTCCGAAAAGCTCCTCTCCCGGACGTTCCCGACGACGACCTCGGGCATGAAGTGGCAGGGGAGGACGTCTCCGCGGTGGTTTATATTTGCGACCTTAACCCCGGCGGTGCAGCCTCCGGCGTTTTTGAGGAGCTTTCGTACCCTCTCCCGCTTCTCTGGATCGTCTTTCAGCATCTCCAGAAGGTAGGCCCCGTCCATGGGCGAGTCGGTGGAGAGGATCTCGATCTCTTCGTCCTTCAGCTCGACGGCGGCCTCGGCCAGGAACCTGATGACGCTCCTCCTCTCCTCGGCGGTCACGTCCCGGTCCGCGATATCCGCCCCTCGCCCTGCGGGGACGAGGTGGTAGAGGCAGAACCGGGGGACCTTCATCGCCAGGGTCAGATCCAGTAGGGCCGGTATCTCGTGCCAGTTATCCTTGGTTAGGGTCACCCGGAGGCCGGTCTTGAGGCCCGCGTCCCGGGCGTTTTTGAGGCCGTCGATGGCCCTCGCGTAGGCTCCCTCGACGCCCCTGAACTTGTCGTGGACATCGGGCCTGCAGGAGTCGAGGCTGACGCCGACGTACCTGATCTCCGCCTCTTTGAGGAGCCTTGCGACCTCGGGGGTGATGAGGGTCCCGTTCGTCGACATGACCGTCCTCAGGCCGATCTCTTTGGCATGGAAGGCGTAGGCGTAAAAGTTCCTGCTGAGAAGCGGCTCGCCTCCGGTGAGAATCAGCATCGGTATTCCGAGGTCTGCCAGCTCGTCGATGAGCCTTATCCCCTCTTCGAGCCGGAGCTCCTCGAATGCGGCAGACGTGGCGTCGATGTAGCAGTGCTCGCAGGCGAGGTTGCAGTGGCGGGTGATGTTCCACATCACCACCGGCTTGGTTTGGCCCGAGAACCTTATCATCTCGTCGGGGATGGGCCCGCCCGCCTCTCCAGCGGCCCTGATGGCGTCCCAGACCGTGGCCTGGTCTGCCAGGGCCTTGGAGAATATGATCATCCTCTCCTCCTGATCTCTTCCAGCATCGATTCGAAGGTGTACGTCTCCGGGACGATGTCCACCCTCACCCCCAGGCGCCCGAGCTCCGCCTCTGTAGGGGGACCGATGGCCGCCACCTTAGCTCTCGCGAGCCTCTCCCGGAGATCGGCCTCTGCTCCCAGATCTTTTGCCCTCTCGATGAGGTTCTTGGCGGTGGACCCGCTGGTGAAGGCGAAGATGTCGGGCCGGCCCCGGAAGATGAGCCAGTCGAGCCGGGGGTCGGCAGATGGGGCGATGTCGTAGAGGTGGACCTCGTCCACCTCGACCCCGGCCTCCTCCAGGATCTTTACCAGCTCCGGGCTCCCCCGGGCGCTCCGGAGGAGGAGGACCCGCTTGAACCGAGGGGCGAGGGCGGAGGCGAGGCCTTTAGAGCTGAAGATCTCGGGGACGACCGAGACGAAAAGGCCCCTCTCCTCCAGCGCCTCTTTCGTCCGAGGGCCGATGGTGGCGAGGACGGACCTTTTGAGGAGCAAAGCCACCCCATCGTCCCGGAGGGCGATCTCGGCGCCGGTGGCGCTGGTGAAGACGACGCAGTCAGACCTCTCGATCCTCTCGGGCAAGTCTGTCGGCAGAGCAAGATCCGAAAAGGCGATGGATGGGGCGAGGATCGGCCTGAACCCGAGGTCGCGAGCGATCCTCTCCGACTCCTCCCCCCTACTGTCCGGCCTGAGGATGGCGATGGTGGGCTGCCTCAGCTTTTCGGAGAGAGATACGACGTCCCCCACCACCAGTATGGCTGGAGGCTGAACGTTGGCCTCTTTCGCCCTCTCGACGATGTCGCCGAGGGTTCCCACCACCAGCCTCTCCTGGGGGCTCCAACCCCTCTCGATGAGGGCTGCCGGCGTCTGGGGCGATCGGCCTCCCCGAAGGAGCGCCGACGCGTTCTCCTGAAGCCTTGCCACCCCCATCAGGACGACGAGGGTTCCCCCCACCCTGGCCAGGGCCTCCCAGTCCAGGTTCTCGTCCTTTCCCGGCTCCTCGTGGCCCGTGACCACGGTGAAGGCCGTGGATACGCCCCGATGGGTGACGGGGATCCCTGCCCCCGCAGGAACAGATATGGCGGAGGTGACGCCGGGGACCACCTCGAAGGGCATCCCGGCCTCGGCGAGGGCGAGCCCCTCCTCGCCACCCCTGCCGAAGACGAAGGGATCGCCGCCCTTCAGCCTCACCACAATCTTTCCCTCTCGCCCCTTCTCCACCAGAAGGTCGTTGATCTCCTCCTGGGAGAGCTTGTGGCGGCCGGGAAGCTTTCCGACGTCGATCTTCTCCGCGTCCCCGGGAGCCCAGCCCACGATCTCGGGGGAGAGGAGCCTGTCGAAGAAGACGACCTCTGCCTCCTCGATCAGCCTCTTCGCCCTCAGAGTCACCAGATCCGGGTCGCCGGGACCCGCCCCCACCAGGTAGACCTTCCCCCTGCTAGACCTTTCCAACTTCCATCACCGCCTCTTCTGCCAGATCCCGTCCCCCCCTCGCCACCAGCTCTCGGCTCAGCTTCTCTGCTCCATTGAGGTGGTCGTCCGCCGGAACCCTCCCCTCGACCCGGACGAACCTCGACCCGTCGAGAGATAGGACCTCGGCCAGGACCAAAAGTTCGTCTCCTTCCAGCCTTGCGAAGGCCGCCATGGGAACGACGCATGACCCCCCGATCGCCTCCAGGATTACCCGCTCGGCCTCGGCCTCCAGCCTGGTGGGGAGGTGGTCGATCTCCCGGACGATCTCCTCCGCCCGCCCTCTCGTCGCCACCACCGCGATAGCCCCCTGGTTTGCGGAGGGGACGAACTTCTCGGGGTCCAAGACGGAGCATCTCGGACGGTAGCCCATCCTTTCGATCCCTGCAAGGGCGAGGACGATCGCCCTGTAGCTTCCCTCATCGAGCTTCCGGAGCCTCGTCTCCAGGTTTCCCCGAAGGCTCTCGATGACCAGGTCGGGCCTCGCCCTCCGGAGCTGGGACGCCCGCCTCATGCTGCAGGTCCCGACGACGGCCCCCTCCTCCAGGCCGTCGAGGGCCGCCCCGTCGTCGCTCACGAGGACGTCGAAGGGCGAGTCGCGAGGGAGGACGGCGGCGATGACCAGCCCCTCGGGCCTCTTGGAGGGGAGGTCCTTCATGCTGTGGACGGCGACGTCTATCTCGCCCGCCAGCATCATGTCGTCGATCTCCCTCACGAAGAGGCCCCTCCCCGAGACCCGATGGAGGGGGAGGTCCAAGACGTGGTCTCCTTTGGTCTTGACGATCTGAAGCCTCGTCTCCGCACCCCTCGCCTCCAGGAGGGATATGGCGGTCTCTGTCTGCCGCAGAGCGAGAGGGCTTCCGCGGCTCCCCACGATCAGCCTCTCAGGTTTGACTTGTAGGCCTCCAGAGTTTGATTGATGACGTCATCGGAGTGGGCAGCAGAGATGAAGTTCGTCTCGAACTGGCTCGGCGGGAGGAAGACCCCCGACTTCAGCATCCTCCTCGCGAAGGCCAGGTAGCCAGCCTTGTCGCACTTGAGGGCTTCGACGTAGTTCTTCGGGGCATCGCCGAAGAATACCTTGAAGATCGAAGCGATCCCCACCACGGAGTAACCTAGCCCTTCATCCTCCACGATCTCCGAGAGCGCCTTTCGCAATTCTTCGCCCCTGGAGTTCAGCCTCTCCAGGACCCTCTCCTTCTCCAGAACGTCCAGGGTCGCCATCCCGGCGGCGAGGGAGACGGGGCTGCCGTTGAAGGTTCCCGCCTGGTATATCCCGCCGCTGGGCGCCACCATCTCCAAGAGCTCCCTTCTGCCGCCGACGACGCCGATGGGAAAGCCGCCGCCAATGATCTTGCCCAGGGTCGTCATGTCGGGAACGACATCGTAATAGGTCTGGGCCCCTCCGAGGCTGAGCCGGAACCCCGTGATCACCTCGTCGAAGATGAGGAGAACGCCGTGATCCCTCGTCAGCCTTCTCACTCCCTCCAGGTATCCTGTTTTTGGCAGGATCGGTCCTATGTTTCCCAGGACCGGCTCCATGATCACCGCCGCCACCTCTCCCTCGAACTCGTCGAGGGCGGCATCGAGGGACGAAAGGTCGTTGTAGGGGACCTGGATCGTATTTTTAGCCGTGTCCTTCGGGACGCCGAGGGAGTCAGGTATCCCCAAAGTCGTGGCCCCCGACCCGGCCTTCACCAGGACCGAATCGTGGGCTCCGTGAAAGCCCCCCTCGACTTTGACGATCTTCTCCCTGCCGGTGCAGCCTCGGGCGATCCTGAGGGCCGCCATCGTCGCCTCGGTCCCGGTGTTGACGAACCTGAGCATATCGATGCTGGGATAAAGC
>CAZHAO010000151.1:0-5252 GCA_964530375.1 uncultured Methanotrichaceae archaeon | reverse complement strand
CCTTTAAGGCGGTCTCTACGAAGAGGATCGGATCGTGGGATACGTTGGCGACGAACTTTTTTCCCGTCATTATGTTCTCGTAGGTGTGGGAGCCCGCAAAGAGCCTCACCGAGAGGGCGTCGCCATTCTTGATCAGCCCCAGGGGCGCAGCGTTGGGGGCTCCCCGCTCGTTCTCCGTGGTGGCTATGATCTCGTTGATCCCGTCGAATATCCCGAGCTCTCCGATCTTCTCAAGATCGCATATAATCATCCTTCACTCTCCAGAATGGTGCCTCTGACGAGGGCTATGAAGAGGGCCGCTCCGATCAGGTCCGCCGTGGACCCGGGGTTTATGTCCTCCTCTACGAACTTTCGGTCCAGCTCCTCCGCGAGCCGGAGCGTCTCGCAGGCTTCAAGCCCCAGGATCGATCCCGCCCTCGCCGAAGCCTCCTTTGCCTTCTCCATCCCGAACTTCGCTGCCACCAGGCTGTCGGGGACCTCGGCCAGGGCCTCGATGTAGGTCATCACCACCCCGTCGTTCGTCCCCAGCTCTTCAACCCTTCTTGCGAGATGCTCAGCGAGCGAAAAGCTCCTCTCAAACCCCGTCGACCACTCCCTAGCCACCAGGTCGTGGCCCTGCGAGAGGCGCATCAGGTCCAGGAGCGTCCTCCCCTCCGACCGGACACGATGGGAGGCCTTTGGATCCTTCAGGCTCAGATCCTCCACCTCCGCCACCCGAGCTCCGGCGATATCGAAGGCGGCGTAGAACTCGATGGCGTCCTCGACGGTCGTCTCCTCCAGAACTCGGGCGACCTCCTCCTCCAGGTCTCCTTCTCTTCCCGCCGCTGCAGCCAGGGGGACGAGGAGGGAGACGGTGCCGAAGTGGGTGTTCTGGGATAGGCCCCAGCTCTTCCAGGACGAGACCGCCCGGCGGATGAGGGCGCCCGTCGGCTCCGAACCGATGGCTGCATCCCTGAAGATGGGGTAGGCTGAGACGGCGCTGATCAGGAAGTGGTGGAACTTGATCTCTTCGAAGTCGTGGCCCCGATCGACGTTCCCGGGCTTGGGGGTTGAGGATAGCTCGATCAGCATCGCGAGCTGTGCAGCCTGGGCCACCCTCTCCGGACTGGTCTTCATGTATAGAGCAGATCCTCTGCCAGCTTCTTCTTCAGCCTCATGTACTCGTCGGGAGATATCCCCTCCCTCTCCAGGACTGCGTCCCTCATGAAACAGGGCTTTGTTATCTTGCAGCACCAGGCGAGGCTTCCAAAGCAGGTCCCGTCGCCGGGCTCCAGGGGCGTCCCTTTAGTCAGAGCCAGCTTCCTTTTGACGAACTCTTTCGGAGAGACGTCGATCTTCTTGAGGGCTCCCAGGAGGGGGCAGTTTTTCACCGGGGGGCAGCAGAAGGCGATGCCGCGAAGGTCGCCCCCGGAGCAGATGTGCTTCGGGGCGTTGTACCAGCCCACCAGCTCGTGGAACCTCTTGAAGGTTTCGGCGAGCCAGGCGACGAACTCGGGGTCGGCCTCGTCGGATAGGGATATCATATCAGCCCCCATGGAGAGGAGGTCTCTTGCCCTCTGAAAGTCCCTGACCTCGAACCTCGCGATGATGTGAGGCGCTCCGCCGTCGGAGATCCTCCTCACGATTTTGGGCGCTTCGGAGCCGAGGCCCCTGAGGTCGAGGTGGAGGATGTCGGCTCCCGCCTCCTTCAGCCCTCGGGCCAACGATCTCAACTCCTCGACGCCGTCGGGCCTCGTCCTGACCGAGAGGGTGGCGCCCGACGTCTCGATCTCCCTCACAAGGTCGACGATCCCGTCCTGTCGGGCCAGTTCCACCTCCAGGAGGCGGCCGTCCTGAGCCGCCATCTCCGCCATCTCCATCAGGTCTTCAGCCTCTCCGCCCACCATCGAGAACCCCAGGACGGGTGGGGGGCTGAGCCGATCCAGAGCCCTCTTTATCTCAGAGGGGGCGACCTCGTCGAGGTTGAAGGGCCCCAGAATGGTCAGGCCCGCCGAGCCGTTCAGGCTGGAGACGTCTAATCCTGATGATATGATCGCAATGGGATTTTTCAGGTTAAGGTATCCGATTTTCAACATCAATATCGGGCCCCATGACGACTCTCCTGGCGGGGATATCAGCTTTTCGCCCAATGCAGATCTGGACCGGACCGGATCCGAACCCTTCGCGCTGGGGAGGCTCATGCGTTGACGTATCCTGGGGTTGGACCTCCGGTCATGCCGGGCGGAGACGAGAGACGCTCTTTCAGGGGCAGCACCTATGAAACGGCGTCCATGGGTGATATCCTGGCGGAGATGACCGGAAAGGACGAGGCCGGTCGCTACATCGTGGCGGGGCTTACGGGAACGATGCCCGACCCGACGGTTGCAGGACCCGCCTACGAAGACTTCAGGCAGAAGTATGTCGAGGAGTACGGGAGGGAGCCGCCGATCTACTGCTCCAACAGCTACGACGCCGCGGCCCTGGTGATCCTGGCTATGGAGCAGGGCGGCGAGGCTTCGGGAACGGTCATCAGGGACAACATAAGGTCTGTCGCAAACCCGCCCGGGACGGAGGTTATGGACATCGGCGAAGCCCTCGAACTGATCCGCGAGGGCGAGGAGATCAACTATCAGGGCGCCTCCGGCGAGATCACCTTCGACGATAAGGGGGACGTCTCCGGAAGGTACGCCACCTGGTCGATCGCCGAAGACGGAAGCATTCAGGCTGGCAAGCCGATAGAGATGGGGTGAGGGGCTCCTTTTCCCCTCTTCTTTTTTTTCGGATCAGTTGTTATTACATATTTCAAGGTCAGTGCGAAAGGATTATTTATGGGAACCGATATATGCAGGAGAGGGTGTTAAATCGTGACAGACTGGCCCGTCCTCCTGCTGATCATGGAAGGGATTCCGTTCCTCGCCTTCGTCTATTACCTCGACCACAAGAAGAAGATGTACATGCTGGAGAGGGGAGAAGCGGAACGGGCGAAGGAGGAATCCATCGATCTCAGGCTTGAGAGGCGTCTATCCAGCGGCCTCTTCCTCTCCCTCGCAGGGATATCCCTTCTCGTCTCGCCCAACCTGGCCAAGGTTGCGGGGATCGAGACGGCCCTCAACTTCGAGCTGCTCCTCATGGGGATCGTCGTCCTCTCTTCGGGGCTGGCCATGCTTCTGGGATACGGCATCATGAAGGGAAGAAAGCTCTCCTCCACCTCTGACGGCATCCTGGAGTTCAAGTGAAGCGGGGCCGGATCCCGAATACTTAATCTTTGAAATTAAAAAGAGTCGGAGACGGGCCGCGAAGAGGCCTTTTTTTCGGGTCCGATTTTCTTCGGGTCGATTTGATGCAGAGGCGGATCAGGTCGAAGTCGATCTCGGATCCGTTTCGCCGGCCTGGAACCGTCCCGTCTCCCAAGGAGGAGAGGAGATCGGCCCCAAAGGGGGGGCCGATCTGATCGCCGAATTTACATCATCCCTGAGGGCATCCCCATGCCCCCCATGCCGCCCATCCCGCCTCCGGGCATCCCGCCCATTCCAGCGCCCGCGCCGGCCGGGGGCTGCTCAGTCCTCTTGGCGGCGATGACGTCGTCGATCCTGAGGATCAGGTTTGCGGCGTCGGTGGCGGACTTGATCGCCTGGGTCTTAACCCTGAGGGGCTCCACGACCCCCATCGCCCACATGTCCACGACTTTGCCGTCGAGGGTGTTCAGGCCGCCGGTCTTCATCCCGGCCTCGTGGCTGCTCTTCATGTCCGTCAGCTTGGTTATGGCGTCAAACCCGGCGTTCTCGGCGAGGGCCTTCGGGATCTCGGCCATCGCCTCGGCGAACTTCTCGACGGCGAGCTGCTCTCTCCCCTTGAAGTTCGCTGCGTACTCTCGGAGCTTGAGGTAGAGCTCTATCTCGGGAGCTCCGCCGCCCGCCACCAGGGCCTCGTCCTCGACGGCGGCGGCGACGGCGTGGAGGGCGTCGTCCAGGGCCCTCTCCAGGCTGTCTACGACCTGCTGGGTTCCGCCCCGGAGGAGGAGCGATACAGTCCCCTCCTTGGCGAGCCCCGTCACGAAGGTCATGTGGGCCCCGCTCACCTTCTTCTCCTCCACCAGGTCGGCGGAGCCGAGGTCTGCGGGGGTCATCTCGTCGAGGTTGGTGACGATGTTTCCGCCGGAGGCTCTTGCCAGCTTCTTGAGGTCGGTCTTTCTGATCCTGCGGAAGGCCATGATCCCGGCCTTGGCGAGGTAGCTCTGGGCCAGGTCTTCGATCCCCTTCTGGCAGAAGACGACGTTGGCTCCGGTGGCGATCACCTTATCCACCACCTTACGGATCGCCTCCTTCTCCTGGTTGGCGAAGATCTTGAACTGGTCACTGGAGGTGATGGTGATCTCGGCCTTCGTCTCGGTGTCCCGGGCCTCGATGGGGGTTCCGAGGATGGCGATCTTGGCGTCTTTGACCTTCTTGGGCATGTTGTCGTGGACCCGCTCTTTATCGATGATGATCCCCTCGAAGAGCTCGGTTTCGTCCATGCTCTCACCGGCCTTCTTCTCCACGATGACGTTCTTGAGGGAGACGACCTTCTTCCCCTCCTCGGTCTCCTCGGTCACCGCCAGAACCATGTCGACGGCATCCTTTGCGATCTTGACGTTCGGCTCTCCGGCGAGCTTTCCTGTTATGGCGGTGAGGGCGATCTTCTCCAAGAGGTCCCTGTCCTTCGTCGAGACCTTCTGAGCCATCCCCTCCAGGACCTCGATCGCCTTCTCGGCGGCCAGCCTGTAGCCCTGGACGATCATCGTCGGGTGGACGCCCTCGTCCATCAGCTCCTCGGCCCTCCTGAGGAGCTCTCCGGCCAAGACCGCCACCGTCGTCGTCCCGTCGCCGACGACGTCGTTTTGGGCCTTTGCCGCCTCCACCAGCATCTTGGCGGCGGGGTGCTCCACCTCCATCTCCCGGAGGATGGTCACGCCGTCGTTGGTAATCGTCACCTCTCCGATGGTGTCGACGAGGAGCTTGTCCATCCCTCGGGGCCCGAGGGTGCTCCGGACCGCCTTGGCGACGGCTCGTGCCGCCATGATGTTGTTTGACATCGCCTCTTTACCCCGCTCTCGTCGAGCGCCTTCTCTGAGAATCAATATCGTCTGTCCGCCTAATCCTGCCATGTATTGCCTCCTTCTCGGGATCAGACTATTTGATCATCTATAAAAGGGTTTTTGCAAATGCACATGGCACTGTTGTGTAGAGTCCTGAAACTATTTCGCACCCCATCTAAGCCCGGAATCATATTCTGGG
>CAZHAO010000150.1:0-5336 GCA_964530375.1 uncultured Methanotrichaceae archaeon | reverse complement strand
CCTCTATGACGAGGCCGTTATAAAACGCGATGATCACCTGGTCGACGCCGGGCCGCTCCTCGCTGATAACGACCTCCTCCACGCCCCAGCCGAAGACCCCCGTCGCCGCCTCCTTCGTGGACCCGAGAGAGTCGAAACGCCGCAGCATCTCCAAAAGATCGCCCATCTTCTCCATCTATGCTTTGGTGGTCCCCGGCCCTGATAAAGATTTTGTCGCATCTTTCTCGCCCTCTCTCGCGGAGGTGATCATCGGATCGTTGGGCTCTCCCTGGTGGGGTTATATCTTTAATATCCATCCCGACCAGCTATATTTGGTGCAAAATAATGATCGAGATTACTGATGCCGCAGCGGAAAAGCTCCTCATGAGCTCGGTGGAGGGCAAGGTCGTCAAGCTCTTCAAGACGAGCAATCCCGGCGATGCGCCCAGGTTCGCCCTGGGCCTGGGACCCTTCGACGAGAAAGAGCTGGTCTTTGAGAGCAACGACGTCAAAGTCTACATCAACCCCAGCGACTTCGAGGAGCTCAGGATCGCCGTCATCGACTACATCGACGACGAGAGGGGGAGGGGCTTCGTCGTCATCAAGGGCCAGACCGAGGGCTGCGGCCTTTCGAGCTGCGAGGAGTGCAGCCAGGACATCTGCAAAGATTGAGCTTTCTCCCCCCACCCTCAGATCAGGATCAGAACGGGGACCGATCCGGCCACGGTGAGGCCGATCGCCGTCCCCACCAGTCGCAGGGCCGGAGCCAGGTCTTTTGTCGACGGATCTCTTCCCTTTTCGCCGACGACGTAGACCCCGGGCTTCTCCAGCCGTATCCCCAGAGCCCCCGCCGCCGCCGCCATAGGCCAGCCGGAGTTGGGGCTCGGGGTCGCAGCGTGGTCCCGGAGGGCGGTCTCGATCGCCTCCTTTGCCCTCGACGGCCGGGCCGCGGCGATGATGGGAAGGCTGATCCTCGCAGGGAACCAGTTGGCAAGATCGTCAAGCCTCGCCGAGGCCCAGCCGAGGTTCTTCAGCTCCTCGGTCTTGTACCCCAGCATGCTGTCAAGAGTGTTCGTCGCCTTGAAGGCGAGCGCCGCCTCCACTCCAAGGCCGATGGGAGAAAAGAGGAGGTAATAGAAAAGGGGCGATACGATGGTGTCGACGTAGTTCTCGGAGAGGGACTCGATCACCGCCGAGGTCGCCTGGGTCCTGGTGAGCCCATCGGGGTTCCTGCTCACCAGGGCCGGAAGAAGCTTCTTCGCCTCATCGAAATCGTCCTCCACGAGCCTTCCGATCTCCTCAGAAGTGTGGAGAAGACACCTTATGGCGATCGTCGACTTGAGGAGATAGGCCGAGACGAGGACGCCGAGGCTGACTCCGAAGAGATCGATATGGTCTCCGGCCTTGATCAGAAGATGACCGACCCCCGCCGAAGAGAGGATCACGAGAAGGGCGACGCCTGCGCCCCATATCCTCGAAGGCCTCGCCCATCTCCTCAAGGCCCCGATCGGCCTTCCGATCAGGACGACAGGATGAACTCTGGCGGGCGGCTCTCCCAGGATCAGATCGATGACGATCGCCAGAAGGAGTACAGTTAGCGACTCCGGGATCATGGCGATATCGGAGATCGTATTGAGGATCATATGTATCTAGACCCCATTTTCCCTTCCGTCGGCGTATCGGCAGGCCATAGCAGCTCTTCCACCTCTTTCCAGATCTCCGATAGGTCGTTGCCCCGGACCAGCCTCTCCATCACCCTCTCCGCCACCTCGGGGATGTGGAGGATCACGCAACCCTCACAGGACCACTCGCCCTCTGCCATCCGCCCTCCCGTCCTCTCGTCGCCGCAGGGGTAGAAGGGGCAGAAGCAGAAGGTGCAATCCTGATCGGGAAAGTGGCAGGGGTACCGATCGCAGCTCAACCTCTGCATCCGAGCACCTTTTCGAGGGCCGAAACCAGCCTCACGTTCTCCTCTCTATTCCTGACCGCCACCCTGACGTAATCTTCCCCAAGGCCGAAAGACCTGCAGTCTCGGATGAGAACCCTCTCCCTCTCCATCCCCTCGACGAGCTCAGAGGATAGAATCCCCGCCGGCGCCACGCCCACCAGAATGAAGTTGACGGAGCTTTCAACAGGATCGAGGCCGAGCCGCACGAGCTCTCCGGATAGCCAATCCAGCTCCTCTTTTATGACTTGCCTGCTCTTGGCCAGATGGTCGGTCTGGGCGAGGAGGTAGGCTCCGGCCGCCGAGGCGATGGAGCTTATGCTCCAGGGAAGGCGGGTCCTGTTCATCACCTCTGCCAGACGGTCTCCGCCGATCCCAAACCCCAGCCTTATCCCCGGAACGCCGAAGGACTTGGTGAGGGACCTTATGACGAAGAGGTGCTCCATCTTCGGAGCCATCTCCGCCACGGTCTGATGGGGGTCTGAGAGCTCGATGAACGCCTCGTCGACGAAGAGGAAGGTCTCGGAACTCTCGCACCTTTCGGCCAGATTCGCGATCGCCGATCTTGGAAGGAGGATCCCAGTGGGATTGTTGGGGTTGCAGATGAAGACAGCCTTCGCCTCCTCCAAGAGAGCATCATCAAGAAAATCCTTTGGATCTGTTGGGGCTTTGATCCCCCGGGGCACGTGGACGATCTCGGCTCCGAATAGGCGGGACTGGGTCTCGTACTCGCCGAAGGTCGGAGATGTGATCACCACTTTGTCCCCCTCCTCGATCAGGGCCTCTGCAAAGAGCCTCATCAGCTCCGAGGAGCCGTTTCCGGGTACGATATTCCGGGGTTCGACCCCCACGAACTTTGCCGCCGCCCTCCGAAACTCGACGTAATCGTTATCTGGATAATGGCCGACGCTCTTCATCTCCCGCAGGATCAGGTCCTCCAGCGGGGGGTGGCCCAACGGGTTTATGTTGGCGCTATAGTCCAGGAACTCTTCCTGATCGATCTTTAGACTTGAGGCCGTCGCCCTGATCTTTCCGCCGTGGTGGCAGGCCTCGGCCCCAGCAAAGCTCTTTCTGATCTGCATCTTGAACCGCCTCCCTCTCCAGCCTTAACGCATTTCAACCTGGCGGATTGATCTCAATTTGAATGGACTTTTATCAATCCCATTGGATTTAACCAAGTCAAAACATAATCCTTAATTTTTAGCATTAAATTACCGTCACGATTTCACAATCTTAAATGTATATGTGTTCTAATCAATAATCTGAACAATAATATTCTCATTATACAAGTAGGCAATCCGAAAGGGTTTTATCTTCTACAGGCGACTACCAACCAAACCAGAGTATAGAAGGAGGTCAAGCATGGATAAGATGGAAGGCAGCTTTGCCGTTGAGGACATGCAGAATGTCCAGATCAACATCGGCGCGGTAGTGAAGGAGGTGGAGGAGTGGGACCAGCCCATGGGCCCGTTCCCCTGTCCGAGCATCGCCACGCTTCGAGACTGGGACTTCAAGCTCACAAACAGGTACAGAATATTCTACTCTCCGATCTGTGATCGGTGCACCCTCTGTACCTACGGTCCCTGCGACCTGACGGGAGACAAGAGAGGTGCCTGCGGCCTCGATCAGGCGGCCCAGCAGGGCAGGATCGTCCTCCTGGCGGTCCTTATGGGCTGCACAGCCCACTGTGCTCACGGCCGACACCTATACCACTGGACCCTGGAGAGGTTCGGCGACCTGCCCTTCAAGATGGGCGAAGAGATCAATGTGGATGCTCCTCTTACGAGGACGGTAACCGGAATGAAGCCCAAGACCCTCAAGGAGTTCGGGCCGGTCCTCAGCTACATAGAAGAGCAGGTGGCTCAGCTTCTGGCCTGCACCCACACCGGCCAGGAAGGAAACTACAGAGACTTCGAGTCGAAGGCCCTCCACGCCGGGATGCTCGACTCCCTGGGCAAAGAGGTCTCGGACATGATCCAGATCATCGCTTACGACATGCCCCGAGGCGACGAGGACGCCCCCCTGGTGGAGTGCGGGATGGGGACCCTCGACAAGAACAAGGCGATTTTGATCACCTACGGCCACAACCTGGCGGGCTCCGCCGAGGCGATGTTCTACGCCGAGGACAACAAGCTCTGGGACAAGGTCGACATCGGCGGCGTCTGCTGCACGGCCATCGACAACACCAGGATCGGAGAGGGGATTGGCTACCCTGAAATCATCAACACCAAATACAGGATGGTGGGGACCAAGGGCAAGGTCGCTGGAGCCATGGGCTGGTGGAGGAAGATGGTTGAGGCCGACGTCATGGACTGCGTCATGGTCGACGAGCAGTGCATCTACACCAACGCCCTCCAGGAGTGCCAGGAGAAGAAGGTGCCCCTGATCGCCACCAACGAGAAGATCATGCTGGGCCTGCCCGACAGGACGAACGATCCCGTCGACGAGATCGTCGACGACCTGGTGAACTTCAGGATGCCCGGCGTCGCCATCATCGACCCGATCAAGGCCGGAGAGGTGGGCGTCAGGACCGCCATCGCCGTCAAGCCGAAGCGAGCCTCGGAGAGGGAGAAGGCCTTCATCACAGAGGAGGAGTTCAAGAAGTACGCCGAGTCCTGTACCTACTGCCACACCTGCCAATTCGTCTGTCCTCCCCACATCAAGATAGGCGACGTCGTCCAGGCGGCGGCGAAGGGGAACCTCGAGCCCTTGAGCTCCACATACGAGATCTGCGTCGGCTGCCGAAGGTGCGAGCAGGCGTGCCCCCAGAATATACCGATCCTCAGCCTCTTCGCCTACGCCAACCAGGAGTTCATAAGAAACCACAAGTTCAAGATGAGGGCAGGACGTGGTCCCGTCAAGGATACGGAGATCCGCCGGGTTGGCGCTCCCCTGGTCCTCGGTACGATCCCCGGGGTCATCGCCATCATCGGCTGCGCAAACTATCCGAACGGCACCAAAGAATGCTACGACATAGCCAAGGAGTTTGTGGATAGGGGCTACATTGTCACCACCACCGGCTGCATGGCCATGGACATGTCCCTCTACACCGACGAGGAGGGGAAGACGATCTGGGAGCAGTTCCCCGGCGCCTTCGACGGCAGGAACATCTGCAACATAGGAAGCTGCGTCTCCAACGCCCACATCCACGGCGCCGCCATCAAGGTGGCGACGATCTTCGCCGGGAGAAACGAGAGGGCCAACTACGACGACATCGCCGACTACATCCTCTCCAAGGTGGGAGCCTGCGGCGTCGCCTGGGGAGCCATGTCTCAGAAGGCCGCCTCCATCGCCACCGGATTCAACAGGCTCGGGGTTCCGGCCGTCGTCCAGCCCCACAGTGTCATGTACAGAAGGGCGTTCCTCGGCAGGACCGACAAGAAGGAGGACTGGGAGATCATCGACGCTCGAG
>CAZHAO010000149.1:0-5340 GCA_964530375.1 uncultured Methanotrichaceae archaeon | reverse complement strand
AATAAAAGCCGGCCCGATCGGCGCGAGGCCGAGGAGCACCCCATCCCAGAGATGACCGAGAATATCCCCGCGGCGGTCAGCAGCCCCGAGAGCGAGATGACATCATCGGGCCAAAACCGATCGAATTATTCTGCGGCAGCTGTCAATTCCGGGCCACAAAGAACGGGCCGCCGGAAGGCGGCTGATGCCAAACCGCTATCATCTGAGGCGATGCTGGGCCGACCATTGGCAGATCAGAGCAAAACTGAGACCGTTCCAGCGACGGCGAGCGGCGAGACGCAAAGATTCGAGTCACCATCGCCCTCTCCGATGGCGCCGAAACGAATACCTCCCGATCAACGACAAACGGCGTCTTCTACGATGACCATCTCGACCGAAACTGTTCGTCGGAAGGCGGATGAAACGCCACCATTCACATCTGAGACGATCTCAGGCCGGCCATCGCCGGATCCGAATAAAACGGAGACGGTTCCAGCGACGGCGAGCTGCGAGAGGGAAAGAATCGGGTCCCATTTCTCCTCTCAGAAGATCCTGAAACAAGCGCCGCCAGATCGACGACAAACGCCTCCCGCGATGAAGGCCAAGGCTGAAACCGTTCGCCGGAAAGCTGTTGATAATCAACCGCTTGTGCCTGGATCGATCCCAGATCTGCCCAGGCAAGAATCAGGCGATGCGAAAGGGCAACCCGGCCCGGAGAGGGCAAAGACTGCATTCGTCGCAGCCAAAAGCAAGATCGCACCGCACGACCTGCGGCCACCTGGGACCGCAGTTGGGTTCGATGCGGCACGAAGGGTCCACCAAAAGGTTGCCGATCTCCAACCATACGTCTCTGAGCCGATCCAGAGACGGCCCTGGTCAGATTTGGATAGAACGCGAAGAGGGCCCAGCCCCGATAACGCCACCTATTTCGAATTGACAACAGAGGGCAACCCCTCTTCGAGAGAGATGCAAATGCCATCGGGTCCAGGGAGAGATCGATCTCCAAGGGTCGGGATCGATGGTGAGAGGAGGACTGAGTCAGGTCGAGTCGCCGCCGAGAGGGAACTTTTGATCGCGCCCGGCCCTAGAGCTCCGCCAGTGGCGACGGGATCTGGAGCGCCGACAGATTCGATCAAAATCCGACCGACAAAGACCAACACTACAATCCAGGTGAAGATCGGTCGAGTCGAGGTGCGCGCTTGTGCGCCGACTTCACCGCCGTCACGCGGCGCCCCTCCACCGGCGCCGAAGCTCTCTTTGGACGACTACCTGAAGCAGCGAGACGGAGGGCGACTATGAGCAACTTTCTGGCCATCGCCACGGTGACGGAGGCTCTCAAACAGATGCTGGATGCCACCGTGGGAAGAGACGTCCCCGGGGCGAACGCCACTGCGGTCCGGCCCGCAGAATCGGGAGATAAGGGGGTCAACATCTACCTATACCAGGTCAGCCCCAACTCCTCCTGGCGGAACGAAGATCTCCCCACCCGCCGCGATGACAGTACCATAGCTCAGCGCCCCCGGGCCGCTTTGGATCTCCATTATCTCTTGACCTTTTATGGCGAAGAGGCGCATCTTGAACCTCAGAGGCTGCTGGGGAGCGTCGTTGCCACCCTTCACGCCCAGCCTCTGCTGACGCGTCAGAGGATCCGAGACGCCATCAGCAACGCAGAGAACGGGTTTTTGAACGGGTCTGACCTCGCCGAGGAGATCGAGCAGGTCAAGTTCACGCCGATGCCCCTCTCCCTGGAGGAACTTTACAATCTGTGGTCAAGTTTCTTCCAGACACCTTACTCCCTATCCGTCGCCTACCAGGCGTCGGTGGTCTTCGTCGAAGGGGCGGAGGTCCCCGCGAGGGCGCTTCCCGTCATCGAACGCAACCTCTACGTCGCGACTTTCCGCCAGCCCCTCATCGAGGAGGTCGCATCTCAAGCTGGGCCGAACCAGCCGATAGTCTTCGACAGCAGATTGGTCATCAGAGGAAGACGCCTCCGGGGCGACGTGACCCGCGTCTTGATGGGCGGAACGGAGGTCGAGCCGGAGGAGGTCGATGAGACGAAGATCGTTCTCGAACTGCCAGATTCGCTTCGGGCAGGGGTTCAAAGTCTGCAGGTGGTCCACAAGATGATGATGGGGACGCCGCCCGAGCCCCACCGTGGAGTCGAATCGAACGTTTTCGCCTTCGTGTTGCGCCCCGCCATCACCAGCATCGACGACGCGACGAAGGTCGCCAGCGTCAGTCCCGCCATCGGCCAGCGACAGAGGGTGGTAGTTCTCCTGAACGAGCTCTCCGAGAACTCTCCGGCCGGCTACACCTTCGTCCTCCCCTCTCGCGACGCCGACACAAACGAGATCGCCATACCCGCGAGCTGCGTAGGGGCAGGGACGTACCTTGTGCGGGTGCAGGTGGATGGGGCTGAGAGCCTCCTCGATCTGGAGGGCGGGGCGTATGCGGGCCCGAAAGTCGTGATCGGATGAGGGCCACCATGATCCAGGATTGGTCTCTCGCGAACCAGAGATACCTGAGCGCGGCTCTGGCGGCGGTGCGAGAGAGGCTCGAGGTCTCTGCCGCCCAGGTTGAAGGGGATGGGGGCGCCGTCTCGTCCGCGAAGAGGCGGCTTGATGAGGCACTTCAGGATCGTGACCGGGCGGAAGAAGCCCTTCCCGCGCCTTCGGCTCTGGAAGCCCTGGTGGCGGCCTTCGGCCTTTCGTCCTTCGAACGGGATCTGCTCTTGATGTGCGCAGGACTGGAGATGGATTCGAGTTTCATGCAGCTCTTCGCAGCTATCCAGGGCGATCCTCGGCGGGCATATCCCACCTTCAGCCTCGCGATGAAAGCCCTGCCGAGGGCTCACTGGAGCGCCATCCTTCCCGCCGCGCCCCTCCGTCGATGGCGGATGGTGGAGGTGGGGCCGGGAGACGGCTTGACGGCAAGCCCCCTGAGAATTGACGAGCGGGTGCTCCACCATCTTGCGGGGTTGTCGTACCTGGACGAACGGCTCCGGAGGATGGCGGATCCGGTCCGCGTATCAGAGGAGATTCCCCCATCATACAGAGCACTCGCCCGCCGGATCGCTGAGATCCTCTCGAAGGACGGCGTTTTGGCCAGCCCCGTCATCCAGCTCTGCGGCGGCGAGGATGCGGGAAAGAGGATTGTCGCCACATCGGCCTTTGCAGATCTCGGCCTTCAGCTGCACGCGATCCATGCCGAAGACGTCCCTGCGAACGCCGCAGACCGAGATGGTCTGGCCCGGCTCTGGGAGCGGGAGGCCGTTCTGAGCGGCACCGCCCTCTTGGTGGACTGTGAGGATCTGGACGGAAAAGATGAAAGGGGCCGGACGCAACCGGTCGTCTCCTTTGTGGAGAGCCTAGGGTGCGTGGTCATTGTGGCCTCTCACCAGCCGCTCATCTTCAAAAGGCGACCCTCCGTCCGCCTGGAAGTGGAGAGGCCGAGCTCGTCGGAGCAGCAGGCCCTATGGCAGAGGTCCCTCGGTCCTGCGTCTCAAGGGCTGGACGGCCAGCTGGAGGGGCTTGTGGCCCAGTTCAACTTGGGGCCGCGAGAGATTCAGGCCGCCAGCATCGAGGCGCTCGCCGGCTGGTCGAAGGAGGCGGAGGCCTTGGGCGAACCGGGCGAGTCTGGTTCGGCCGAGTTGGCGCCGGCCCTCTGGAACGCCTGCCGCATTCAGGCGCGGCCTCGCCTGGAGGGTCTGGCGCAGAGGATCTATCCTCTCGCCACCTGGGACGACCTGGTTTTGCCGGAGCCGCAGCTCCAGATTCTGAGGGAGATCGGAGTCCACCTCCGGGGTCGGGCCAAAGTGTACGATCTCTGGGGTTTCGCCTCCAAGGGGTCGCGCGGCCTTGGGATCAGCGCCCTATTTGCAGGAGACAGCGGGACCGGGAAGACGATGGCCGCCGAGGTTCTGGCCAACGATCTAAATCTCGACCTCTACCGGATCGACCTCTCCCAGACGGTGAGCAAGTACATCGGCGAGACCGAGAAGAACCTGTGCCGGGTATTCGATGCCGCCGAGAACGGCGGCGCCATCCTCCTCTTCGACGAGGCCGACGCCCTCTTCGGCAAAAGGAGCGAGGTGAAGGACAGCCACGACCGGTACGCCAACATCGAGATCAGCTACCTTCTCCAGCGGATGGAGGCCTACCGGGGCCTGGCCATCCTCACCACGAACATGAAGAGCGCCCTCGACCGCGCCTTCTTGAGGCGGATCCGGTTTGTGGTCCAGTTCCCCTTCCCCGACGCGACCCAGAGGGCCGAGATCTGGAGGCGGATATTTCCCGAAGAGACGCCCACCGATGGGGTCGACTTCGGGAAGCTCGCCCGGCTTAACGTGGCGGGGGGAAACATCAGGAACATCGCCCTTTACGCCGCATTTCTGGCGGCAGATTCCGGAAAGTCCGTGGGGATGGCTCACCTCTTGCGGGCCGCCCGGGTCGAGTACGCCAAGATGGAGCGGCCCCTCGCCGAGGGCGAGATAGGAGGCTGGACGTGAACCTGGAGCTGGAGATCGAGGAGCTGGTGCTGGACGGATTTCCCGCCGCAGATAAGGATCGGATCGCCCGGGCGGTGCACGTCGAGCTGGAGAGGCTCTTCGCCGAGAGGGGCGTTCCGCCCTCCCTCGAAGGCGGCGGAGACGTGGCCACGATCGACGGCGGGAGCTTTGAGGCGGCGCCGAACGCGAGACCCGAGGCGATCGGCGTCCAGGTGGCGCGGGGGCTGTATGGGGGGATGAGGAAATGATGAAAGTACAAAATCAGGGGGAGACGGCGAAGGATTCGTTTCACACGCCTGCAAAGAGCCAGTTCGCTCCACGTCCCTTCGCCCCGCAGGTCGAGGTCCGCGAGCCGCCCTCTGCCGAATCCCTGGAGAGGGCGGCCCGGTTCGGCATCAGCTTCGCCGACGTCGACATCTTCCCGAGGCCGGTCGTCCAGCCGAAGCTGGTGGTCGGGCCCGTCGGCGATCGGTGCGAGCGGGAGGCAGACCGGGTGGCGCGCCAGGTCGTCGAGAGGATCTCGTCCTCGGATCAAGAGTCGGTCCCGATGCAAGAGGAGTTGGAAGACGAAGATGAGCTGGATTTGGAAGAGGGCGAGGAGCTGCGGCGGAAGGTCACTGGTATCGGGCTCGCCGAGGGCGCCGAGGTCGGGCCGGAACTGGAGTCGGCGATCCAGAGGGCGCAAGGCAGCGGCCAGCCCCTCTCGGACGGCGTGCGCCAGCCGATGGAGCGGGCCTTCGGCGCAGACTTCAGGGGGGTGAGGGTGCACACCGACGGAGAGGCCGATTCGCTCAATCGGTCGCTCCAGGCGCGGGCCTTCACGACGGGGCGGGACATCTTCCTCAGGCGGGGGG
>CAZHAO010000148.1:0-5382 GCA_964530375.1 uncultured Methanotrichaceae archaeon | reverse complement strand
AAGACGGTTTGTGACCATCCCAACCGCAGCAAGCTGCGGGGTATTCATTTTAAAAGAAATCGAAAGTAAAAATAGGCCGGAACAGGTCCGGTCTCCCGTCTCTTGGAAATATGTCAGATGAGAATTAGGACTTACTGCGTCTTCTCCACTTTTTCTGCTTTGGGACCTCTGTCGCCAGCTACCACTTCAAAGCTGACCTTATCACCCTCATCTATGGAAACGCCCGGCTTCAGACCGCTTGAGTGAACAAAATAGTCAGTCCCGTCGTCTCCAGCTATAAAGCCGAAATGCTTCGTTCTGTTGAAGAACTTCACTGTGCCAGTAACCATTTCAATTCCTCGTTATCCTCGACTAAAAGCATACGACTATTTAAATGTGCTCCCCTAGCCAGCCGCAACAGATTCTATTATGGCGCTTTTTGCCAACACCCTTCGGGACGCCGTTCAGAAGATCGCGCCCGATCCGCTTCCAGCGACCTTCCTCCATGGATTCCCATCCTGAAAGTCTTCCAAGGATTGGTCGAAAGATGTAAAAACCTAAAAAGATGAAAGCGAGGCCTCCCTCAGCCGACGAGGGGGAGAGCGTCAACGCTCTCGCCCCCCGGGATCTGGTAGACGGAATCGCAGATGGTATCGTTGTTCTCGTCGGCGCAGCTGAAGGATGCGTAATAATTGCCCACGCCGCCGTCGTCCCAGCGGTTCTTGCCGTCGTCGAAGGCGTCCTCGGCGTTGTTGTAGAGCCTGTTATTGGATAGAACGTTCCCCTCGGAGCTTATAAGGCCGATCCCGCGGGAGTTATCCTCAGCGACGTTGGCGAAGACGGTACAGTTTTTGGCCCCTTCGAGGGTTATCCCAGAGCCATCGTTTCCGAAGGCATAATTATCCCTTATGGTGCTGCCGCTGCATACGACCCTGATGCCGGCGTCTCCTGACTCGTTTCCGGAGTTTGTGACCCTAATATTCTCCACCGTCGCCCCGTCGGCGCTCACGGTGATGCTGCTGCCGTTGCCGTCAGCGTCGATGAGGGGAAGGTCGCAGCCCTTCCACTTCTCACCTTTGATGATGATCGGCTTTGATACGTCGATGTTTCCGTGAAAGTTTCCGCTCCTCACCAGGACGGTATCTCCGGGACTCGCTCCATCGATGGCCTCCTGGATGCTGAGGTACTGGCAGCCGCAGGCTCTGCAATCACATACTACCAGAGTGGCCGCCCCCTGGGCCATCCCGACGGCCATCAGGATGGCGAGGAGGGCGATCCCCGATGCGAACGTGACGTTTTTTGTGATCATTCCATCTTCCTCTCGATTGCTACGACCGTCTCAGGGATTATAAAAAGCTTTTTCGAGTTGGCTTCTCCTCATCCTCTCGAATCTTCTCCTCATCCTCTCGAATAACTATATAACGGGTCGTCAACCTCTAATTGAGCGTTATGGAGCACTTCCCCCATCCGATTTCAGAGAGGCTTAAGAGACAGGGATATCACCTGGTGGCCCACGGCGCTGTCAAGCCCTGCCTGTGGCTCCGGCGGAGCATCCGCGGAGGCGATCAGTGCTACAAGAACCACTTCTACGGCATCGCAAGCCACCGGTGCGTCCAGATGACCCCCACCCTCCTCTGTAACCACCGATGTCTCCACTGCTGGAGGCCCATCGACGATATGCCGAACGCCTCCGGGAACTGGATCGAGCCCGCTGAGCTTCTCGACGGCATCCTAGAAGAACAGCAGAGGCTCATCTCTGGCTACGGCGGTGCTCCGGAGACGACCGATCTCTCCAGGCTGGAGGAGGCGAAGAGGCCCGCCCACGTCGCCGTCTCCCTGATGGGAGAGCCGACCCTATACCCGATGATAAAGGAGCTAGTCGATGAGATCAAAAGCCGCGGCATGACCGCCTTTCTGGTGACGAACGGAACGATGCCCCATCTGATCGGAGAAGTCCGGCCCACCCAGCTCTACCTCAGCCTCAACGCCCCCGATGAGAAGACGTATCTGAAAGTCTCAAACCCTCGGGCCAACCTCTGGAGCCGATTTTTGGAGAGCCTGGAGAGGATGAGGGATTCACCCTCGCGGACGGTGACGAGGCTCACCCTGGCCCGGAACCTGAACATGATCGACCCCCAGGGTTACGCGAAGCTGATCGAGATAGCAGAACCCGACTTCGTCGAGGTGAAGGCCTACATGCACCTGGGAAGCTCCCGAAACCGGCTCGGAAGGGACTCGATGCCCACCCACGAAGAGGTGATGGAGTTCGCGAGGGACTTATCCGATATCCTGGGATACCGCCTAAAAAACGACGTCCCCCTCAGCAGAGTCGCCCTCCTCTCTCGGGGCAGCGCGCAGGAGAAGATCGATATTTGAAGCCGCCTTTAAATCTTTCGATAATTCATCTAAATTCGTATGAACTTCAGTGAATTTCATACGAATTTTTTCGTCAGTAAGGTCTTATCACCCAATCCAACGGGAAAAGTATTTTTAAGGGCAATATCCCTTGGTTAGATGGAGAGAAGCATCGATGTCTGCGGCTGTTCGAGAACCGAAAATCCAGGAGGTGAATGTGGATAAAAGACGCCACAACTTAAAAATTTTGCTCGTTGAGGACGATCCCGACGACGCTGAGCTCACCAAAAGGGAGCTTTTGAGGATCTGTCCAGAGGGAGACATCTTCCTGGCCGCGGACGCTGAAGAGGCCCTGAGCTGCCTTGAACGCCTCCGCGAGGAGGGCTTGGGCCTTCCAGATCTGATCCTGCTGGACATCAAACTTCCCCGGTTGAGCGGGATGGAGCTTTTGGAGCGGCTGAAGGCCAGCCCTGAATTTAGAGGCATCCCAGTGGTGATGCTGACCGGCTCTTTGGTATCCGAACACATCCAGAAAAGCTACGATCTGGGCGCGGTGACCTATCTCTTGAAGCCGATATCCGAGGATGAGCTTCTCATGACCCTCAGCAACATCACCTGATCGGTCTCAAGATCGGTTCTCTTTAGGCCCCCTTTTCCTTCGAGCCCTCTTATCAGCAGCGATGAGTCTATGCCGCCTCAACCCAATCCGGTCGTCTTCGCTCTGCCCTCGATGGCAGCTGACAAAATCGCCCCTGCGGCCCGCGATGCGTGACCCAACAACCCTCCAAAGACGGCGTAGGCGAGGATCATGTAGGCGAGCATGCCGAAGATCTTGGCGGGGGCCGCATACCACCATGCTCCAGCGGCGATCGGGAGAGACTCGCAGAAGGGGCCCAGGAGGGCGCCCGCCCCCATCATGGCGAGCGTCGCCTCCTCCCGGAAGGTCAGGAGCAGGGCCGCCGCCAGGACCGCCCCTCCCCCCAGGGCGAGAGGCGGGTTCATGCCGAAGGCGACGAAGATGGCGATCTCGGCCCCCACCCCGACGAGGGCCAGGACCAGATCTCTCGGAGAGGATCTCTTCGGAACCTCCGTCGTCGATAGGGATCCTGCGATGAGCCACAGGGCCAGGGGAAAGCAGGCCCAAATAGGGAAATTCCAGGGTGGAACGTAAGGGAGGCCTCCGGTGTTGGCGTAGGTCCAGAGACCTCCTGCTGCGCAGGCCATCTCCGTCAGGGGTCCTAGGATCGCGCCGGCGAAGCCCATAGCTGCAGCCTCTCGAGGATCGGACCACATCGACCCAAGAATTATCGGCGGTGGCACCAGAAGAAGGGCTGCAATATAGGGCGAATCCCAGAAGGTCGCCAGGACGAGGGTCCCGTAGGCTGCGAGGATCGCGACGACGGCGACGTCCCCAAAAGACCCTTCGGCAAAAGTTCTCATCTACTCCTCTCCCGCCAGATCCCGGACCTTTGCTATGTTCCCCCGATCGTCCCTCCTCTCGTCCACCGGGGTCTCCAGGATCAGGGGCCGACCCCTTATGGCGGGGTGGCCGAGGATCAACCTGAACCCCTCCTCGCCGATCTCGCCGAGGCCGATGTGCTCGTGGCGGTCCAGCTTCGAGCCGAGGGGGCCTTTGGAGTCGTTGAGGTGGACGATCTTGATCCTATCCAGGCCCACCGTCCCATCGAACTCCTCCATCGTCTCCTCCAGCCCCTCCTCGGACCTCAGCTCGTATCCCGCCACGAAGGCGTGACAGGTGTCGAAACAGGCCCCGACCCTATCATCCCGGTCCACCCGTCTCATTATCTCCGCCAGGTCCTCGAAAGATCCGCCGACGCTATTTTTGGAGTCGGAGGTCGTCTCCAGAAGGAGGAGCACGTCGTTATCCGAGGACGAGAGGGCCTTGACGATCGCCTCTGCCGTTCTTTCAATCCCCTCCTCTTTGCTGGCGTCAAGGTAGCTTCCAAGGTGGGTGACCAGGTACGGTATCTCCAGAACCTCGCACCTCTCGAGCTCCACGGTCAGGGCCTCCACCGACTTTTGATAGCCATCCTCCTTGGGAGTGGCGAGGTTGGGCAAGTACGGCATGTGGTCGACGGGAGGGTACATGCCGGAGCGTTTCAGCTTTCTCTTGAACTCCTCGGCCACCTCAAGGGAGATCTCCTTGAACCTCCAGCCCCGGGGGTTTCGAGAGAATATCTGGAACGCGTCGCATCCGATCTCCTCGGCCCTATCCACCGCCCGATCGATGGAGCCTGCGATGGAGACGTGAGCCCCGACTTTGACCATATCGTAGACCTCCTGGATCCGCAGCCCGCTGAATTATCCGACCTATGCGGGCCAGGGTCGCGAGCATAATTCTCGAAGGAGACCTCTTTTGGGAACCGTTTTATACTTTCCCGAAGAGGGCGAATAGAGAGGAAGACGTCCTTTAGGGGCGCCCAACCCCGGCGCCGATGAAGAAAAAAGATAGCTGATTTTGTGATGAGCCCTATGAGTCCTGAGGCGCCCGGGACCTCTCGGACCCACCGTTCCTCAGTCCATCTCGCATCAGCGATCTCGAACGTTTCTCGATTTCGACTTGGCCCATTTGTCCACGTGGTCTATGAGGTTGAACTCGATGATCTTCTTGGCGTCGTTCAGCATCTCCGCCACCTCGCCCACTGAGAACTTGCTGGCTTCGCCCGCCCGATTCGCCACCTCGATCTCCTCGTCCAGGTCTATCCCCTTCCCGGAGGCGAGCATCTTGGACAGGTCCGAGCAGGCCTTCTTCAGGTACTCGATCGAGTAGTCTGTCATCGATTCTCTGTCCTGGAGGTTCTTGTTGACCTCTCTTATGGACCAGCACAAGGTAACGACATTCTCGTACATCTTCACCAACCGCCGATTATCTTGCATATCGATATTTGAGATCTCTCGTCGTCAAAAATAGTGGGGCTGGTGCGATTCGAACGCACGATCGACGGGTCTCTCCGATACCGAGAGCGATTCTCTCAGTGCTCCAACGGATCATCAACGGCCTCCCCGTCGAGAGGCCTCAGCAGACCC
>CAZHAO010000147.1:0-5398 GCA_964530375.1 uncultured Methanotrichaceae archaeon | reverse complement strand
GACGTCCTTCATCGTCGCAGCCGGTGAAGATGGCCGAGCCGTCCGACAGTTCGACCAGGGCGGCGTGGACCCGCTCCGCCAGGAGGATCGCGTCGGTGAGCCTCGGAGCGTTTCCCCTCAGGGCGAAACGGGCCGCTGTGGGCCGATCCGTCGTTTTGCCGCAAAGGGCATCGGAAGCAGATCGGCGCGGGCGGCGGCGTCCTCTATCATCAAAAACGGAGAGCTCTGTGGCGGTGGGCTGGAAGGCACTCTCTTTAAAAGAGCCTCTGGTATGGAGCGGCTTTTGGCCCTCATCCATCTCGAAGAACTCAGGCAAGCTCCATTCGCCACCGAGCACCGATGAACTCAATCTTCCCTCCCAAATGAGGGAGGAGACGCCCTCTTGAGCAGCCAGAGATCTCGTCCCTCATCGCTCAAATGTGAGAGCTGTCCTGGGATAAAAGGCTGATCCTCGCCGCCAAAGCCCATCGAAAAAAATCGATGAAAGGGCGAAGAGAGCTGCGCCCTTCCTCTTTCGGCTCCGCCTCAGATCCTCAGCCGACGATCACCACGTTGCTCGCCCCCATCAGCTTCCTGTAGACGTTGTTCTCGAAGAGCCTGAAGTCGTACCTGCCGGGGGTCGATGGGGCCGCGAAGATCATGGTGCCGCAGGACCTTCCGTTCGTCCACTGCATGGCGAGCATGAACTTGTCGGGCCGGGTCATCTCGTACATCCCTATGGCGGAGCCGGGCAGCGCCCCCCAGAAGGAGACGGTGATCGCCTCGCCGGGCCGAGCGTTTGCGGGAGAAGCCTCCACCCTCACGCCGGAGGAGGGTTCCACCTCGACGGGAGAGCTTGAAGCAAGGTTCTCTCTGCCATCGTCTCTGAAGATCCGAAACTCGCAGAGCCCCGCCGACGAGGGCATGACGAAGGTCAACGTTCCGTTGCTGGTGCCGTCGAGGTACCTCCGTGCTATGGGGCTCTCGTCCCCGGAGCCGACGGTGTAAAGCCCGATCCAGTCACCTTCGAAGCCGGGAGCTCCGGTGTAGCTGACGTTGACCCTGTCGCAGGTGCTGGCCGAGGGCGTCGAGACGGTGAGGACCGGCCTCGCCACGACGAAGGAGAGAGAAACGATCGCGTCAGCTTCATCTCCCGAGCCGTCCTGCATTCGGAAGAAGTAAGATCCCTCTTCTGAGGGCGCGGTGAAGGAGGCGGTGCCGCTGGTGCCGGACAGGGGTTGGCTGGATAAAACCCTGCTGGATTCTGAGGCGACGAGATCTGCCGTCCCGGTGAAGTTCTCGGCGGCTTTAAAGCTGAGGGGGATCTCCTCGCCGGGAGAGAAGGTCGAATGATAGAGGATCAGCTCGAAGTCGCCAGTGACGGACCGATACCTCCGGATCGCATCCTCCGAGGCGATCGGATGGAGGTCGACGCTGAATCCGCCGGGGATTTCCCGGGGCGAGTCGCAGACCCCGTCCCTGTTTCTGTCCCTGCAACCCTCCTCGATGGCGTCGAAGTCGTCGTAGTGGTTTCCGGCCTCCCCCTGGTACCAGAGGTTGTCGCCGTCGTCGCGGGCGTTCTGGCCGTTGTTGAGAAGCTCGTTTCCGCTGACCACGTTCTCCTGATAGGCTCCTGCAAAGCCGATCTCGCTGACCATGAGGGTCGAGGCCTCGGTCTTGGGCCTGTACTTTATCGAAACCCCCCGGCGTCGGACGCCTTTATGCTCTCGGAGACGTTGTTTCGTGTGATGTGGATCCCCTCGCCGTTCTCGGAGATCCGGTTGGAGAGGATCTCGTTTCCGCGAGAGGTCTCAAGAAATATCCCGATCTCGTTTCTCTCGACCTCGTTTCTCTCGACGAGGCAGCCTTTGACGTCCTGAAGGAGGATTCCGACGCTGTTCTCGGCGACGAGATTATCCGTAACGGTGCAGTTCTCGGCCAGGACCCTGATCCCGGCGTCCCTCTCGTCGGGGCCGGAGCCCCTGACCTCAAAGCCGATGACGACCGATCCCGCCCCCTCCGACGAGAGGGTCAGAGCGCTCCCGGAGCCGCCGGCGTCGATGAGGGGCCTTCCGGACCCCCGGAGGAGCATCTTTTGCCCGATGACCAGGTTCTCCCTGTAAACCCCGGACTCCACCAGCACCAGGTCCCCCTCCTTCGCCTGATCGATGGCGGCCTGGATCCTCTCCCCGGGTCCGACGGTCAGGGTGGCCCCCGCCGCCGAACCCATCGTCAAGAGCGATAACGCGATCAGAACGGCCAGCAGTGGGCGGGTCCGGCGGAGTCGCCTGCCCCCGGCCCTGCCGTCTCCCCACCCCGCCGGGACGGCTCCCGAGCTTCTCTCCATGAGACCCGCCAGGGGGCCATGGGTTATAAAAGGTTCTGGCGCCTCAGGAGATGCAGCCATCATGAAATGTCTAATACCCCACGGAAATCTTTTTAACATATTATACCATATTTAACTCGATATGGCAGCTTCGAGATTAAAGGGCCACGTGATGGGCGCTAAGATATCACCCAATGAGTTTGAGCAAATCCAGCGATTGGTGGACGCGGGGATATATCTAAACTCATCAGATTTTGTGAGAGATGCCATCAGAGACAAGCTCGCTTCCATCAAGGTGATCAAATATCGAGATTTGGATTACGAGGCCGCAAAGAAGGAGGTTGCAGGATACTTCCAGTCCAGGGGAGAGGCCTACCCCTCCAACGCCAGCGAAGATCTGGAGCTGGACTACGACCTCGTCTGTGAGATCACCGAAGAACTCCGACGAGAGGGGCGGCTGGAGGTCGTCTGATGGAAGGCCGCGAGGTGGGAGACACCATCAGAGGTTCGAGGATATATGCTGAGGCGAGGAAGATCAGCGATCCTGCGGTTATAGTAAAACCCGGACGTCACAAGGCTCAAAGGGCAGTTTTATCAGAGATCGCTATGGCCAGAGTCGAAAGAAAGCTTCGATGGGTGGAGTGATACACCATTGACCTGAAGGAAGATTTTCTGCGTCATCGATCTTCGCTCAAAAATAGATCATATAAAAACCTGCTTCCAGCCTCTTCGAGATCGCCATCTAAAGAAAAGGTCAGGCTGCGAACTCTTATCTTCCCGACCCTTTCATCTAGGTTAAGGGGTTTGGGATAGATCAGTATCGCCTCATGGCATCCCTTAGAAGTTGCGTATGTTACCACCTGGCTGATGTCGTCATTTCCTGGATGGTCCGGTGCTTTGTACTTGGTGTCGAGGACAAAAAGGGCCTTTTGTGAGTCTCTTTCGTAGACCACAAGATCGATGTTGAATTTGATCCTTCCATCCTGACCGATGACAATTTCTTCATGAGATTTTACTACAAAATTCAGCAGCTTTTGAGCCTTCAGCCATTCTGCCACAAAGAGCTCGTAAAGCTTTGCCATGTCCACCAGGAAAGGGATCATCGTCCGATCTCCGACCCGATGAGATGGTCCGCTCTGCTCCAAAAAGAAGCGGCAGAGGGCGTGCATCGGCTGATAGTCCTGATTCAGACGGTTGTAAAGCCGACCAGCGCAATCCTGGGGGTCGCATGGAATTGGAGTTGCCAAGCCCCGAAGAGACTGATAGGCTCTTCGAACCTGGGGCAAGGATCGCTCGGTGCAGATCCCACTTTGGAGAATTCGCCGCAGAGTCCAGGCGAGGATCTGGTTTTCCTCGACGTCGGAGGTGTGCTCTTCGTAGCTGCATTCTGGCAAAACGTCCCAGGGTTTCTGGCAGCTCTTCCGGACGTCGAAGCGGCCTCGAACGTAGGGGATTCGATCTTTCCGGGACTGATAAGATCTGAAGAAGCCCTTGCGCCCCCGGTCGAGGACCCTTTGGGCGAAGAGATTGGCAAGGGTTTCGTAAAACTCTTCCAAGGAATCGCAGTCGGTTAAGCCATCGAGAAACTTGAAGCTCTTGTCATTTAGCCGGTAGGCGTACTCCAGCATCCCAAATAAGTTTCTTATCTCCACTTTTGGCAGGAGGGCGATCTGAAAATCTGGGGTTAGGGGTATGTGACCTGCCCAGCCGCTTGCTGTCAAGCACCACTGGTGGCCGTTTTTGAAGGAAGGCTCATCTATCGAGATCTGGCTCCCGTAGCTCTGCCATATCTTTATGCCAAGCTCTTCGGAGATCTCGGATTCGGGAAAATTTCGGGATTCGTACTCCACCAGCTCGATCCGCTTACGTTCTTTGAAGTTCATGGCATGATCTCTCTTCCGACTCTCTCCCACCGGAAGTCATCGACCTTCTCAGGCCGGTCGAAGAAGTACTCGTCCAGGTAGGGCTCGATCTCCATCTTCCAGATGTCCTCGATCTCCTCGGCGAGATCCTCCCGGAGGAAGAAGGATATCCCCACTTCGAAGTGGCTGTCGTTTATCTGAGTGTTCAGTCGGCGCAGAACTCCGATCAGCCCCTCGACGGGAAATTCGGTTTCTCGATTTTGGTGATATCTGCGGAGAGCCTCGTGATTTGGCTGGAGCCGCAGGAAGGCGAAGCGGCGCCGGAGGGCGTGGTCCACCAGAGCTATGGATCGGTCGGCGGTGTTCATAGTCCCGATGATGAGGACGTTATCGGGTATCCTGAGGTATCCGCCTCCGGCGAGGGGGATCGAACGATCGCGATATTCGAGGAGATACATCAGCTCCCCGAAGACCTGGGATAGGTTAGCCCGGTTGATCTCGTCGATGATCAGAACGCAGGTTCCGCTGCGAGATTCCGCCCGCTCGCAGAACTTGAGGAACCGTCCCGGAACGAGAGGGTACCTCAGCCCGCCGTCTTCGTCCGACTGCGGCCTTATCCCCTGGATGAAGTCCTCGTAAGCGTAGGCCGGATGGAACTGGACCAGGTCGGCGAAGCCATCTCCCCCGCCGATCAGGTGCCTTGCCAGATGCTCGGCGACGTACGTCTTCCCGGTCCCCGGCGGGCCGTAGAGGACTGCTTGTCCCTTCCGCTTGATGGCGCGAACCCAGCGTTCTAAGGTTTCGAGGTCGAAGCCTATATCATCGGCGCACTGGGTGATGGTGTATACTGGAGGTTTGGGGGCGAAGATCATTTCATTGAGAATTCGTGCCTGTTCATCGGTAACAGCGAAGTTCGTAGCGTTGGGAAATGTTATGACCTCCAAGGATCTGAGCACTGGATGGTCAAGCAGATTCTTCCGCCTTATCCTCTCTGGCAGAACATAATCGATATGCAGAGGGACCTGAAGTCTTTTTTCAGAGAAATTCTCCGCCTTCCGTATGAATTTTATCTCTCTGTCGTCATCGGGTATAATGTCGGGATCTGAAAGTACCGTCGCAACTGCAAGAATGCCAGCATTCTTCCCCGATTCCCAGAGGTAGACCTTATCTCCAGCATGTACCTGTTTTTTGTACTGATTAACGGCCCATGTTATCTCAGTTAATTCGTCGA
>CAZHAO010000146.1:0-5427 GCA_964530375.1 uncultured Methanotrichaceae archaeon | reverse complement strand
ATGACCGGCGCGAACATGCCCCGCTGCTTGCAGCGGGGTGCGCTGTTTGACTTATAAACATATTATATACATTTTATCTTAAGTATATAGCCTTGATAGATGTGATGGTGGTGGGGATCGGCTTCGTCCTGAGGGCGATCGCCGGGAGCCTCGTCATCAATGTCCGAGTATCTCCCTGGCTCGTCCTCTGCGTCTTCCTGATGGCCCTCGTCCTGGCTTTCGGAAAGAGGAGGCACGAGCTACTGACCGCCAGCGCCTCCCGGGACTGCCTATCCCAGTACACCGAGAGGATGGTGGAGGACCTCCTGAACATATCCGTCTCCATGCTCCTGATGTCCTACGCCCTTTATTCATTCTACGTCCACGACTACATGATGGCCACCCTCCCCTTCGCCTTCTACGGCGTCTTCAGGTTCGTCCAGCTCGTCCATCTGACCAACTTCGGAGGGGAGGCCGAAATGATACTGAAAGACAGGATATCTCTCGCAAACCTCGGCCTCTGGATCGCCTCGGTCATCGTGATCCTCTACGTGGTGAATGGATGAAGTTCGATATGCACGTTCACACTCGCCACTCCAAAAAATGCGGCTGGATGAACCCTGAGCGGCTCGTCGATGTCGCCATCGAAAGGGGCCTTTCCGGCCTCGCCGTCACAGACCACAACACCATCTCCGGGGCCCTGGAGGTCGCAGACCTCGTCCGGGACGAGGGGATTTTGCTGGAGGTGATCATCGGCGAGGAGATCAACACGGACCGGGGGGAGGTCCTCGCCTACTTCATAGACGAAGAGATCGAGCCGGGACCCTTTGAGGAGGTCCTCTCCGAGATCAGGCGAGCCGGCGGCATCTCAGCCATACCTCACCCCTTCGAGAGGATAAGGAGGGGGTTTTGTGGGACTGAGGCGGTCTTGAGGGACGTCGACGCCATCGAGGTTCTCAACGCCAGATGCCTCTTCAACAGAAGAGCCCTGGATCTCTGCCGAGGAGGGAAAAAGCCGATGCTGGGAGGTAGTGACGCCCATTTTTACAGTGAGGTGGGACGGGCCTGGACCGAGTGTCCTTTCGAGCCGAGATCCTCCATCCTCGAAGGGAAGACGAAGGTCGGCGGCGGCCTGAGCAGCCCAGCCTATCTGGCTCTGACGAAGGGGGTGAAGGTCTGGCGAAGGTTAACCTCTGGCTCGGTCTAATCGCAGCCGTCATAATCTACTTCATAATGATGGTCTACGGCGACTATGAGAAGGTCCTGGCCGCCATCTCCTCCTTTCGGATGGAATACCTCCCCGTCCTCCTCTCCCTCGCCTTCGCAAACTACCTCCTCCGGGCCATCAAGTGGCACTACTTCTTCAAGGTCCTCGGCCTGGATATGACCTTCAAGGAGAACCTCTACGTCTTCCTCAGCGGCCTCTTGATGACCGTCACCCCCGGGAAGTTCGGCGAGGTCTGGAAGTCGTGGCTGGTGAGAGATCTCCGGGGGTACGACCTTCACAGGACCGTCCCCATAGTCTTCCTGGACAGGATCACCGACGTCGTGGCCATGCTGACCCTCGCCTCCTTCGGGGTCTTTCTCTTCAGGGCCAGCATCATCTCCTTCTCCCTGGTTTTAGCAGCGCTCCTGATCATGCTGATGATCCTCAGGTCCGAGGCCGTCATGCTCACGATATTTGGGATCTCTCTGCGGTTTGAGGGAGCGAGGAAGGCCTACCTCAGCTCCCTGAAACTCCTTCAATTTCGGGTCTTCGTCCTGGCGGCTCTGATAAGCCTTCTGGCCTGGTTCATGGAATGTCTCGCCTTTTATCTGACCTTCAGAGGTCTCTCCATCGATGCTGGCCTCTTCGAGGCGACCTTCATATACGCCGCGTCTTCGGTGGCAGGCGCTCTGACGATGCTTCCCGGCGGTCTGGGGGTGACCGAGGCCTCGCTGGCGGGGCTCGCGAGCCACCTCCTGGGCCTCGATCGATCCGCCAGCGTAGCCGCAACATTTATAATAAGGGCAGTTACGCTCTGGTTTGCAGTGGTGGTGGGAGCGATCTCTTACCTTCTGGGGATGCGTCTATTATGTCGAAAGTCAGCGTGATCAGGACGGGTCCCGGCTCGGTCCTCGACGATTACGGGAAGGCGATGGACCTGGCGGGGGTCGAGGAGGCCGTCTCTCGAGACGGAGGAACGGTGATCAAGCTGAACCTCTCCTGGACCCTCTTCTACCCGGCCTGCTCCACCCCCCCCTGGCAGCTGGAGGGGGTCCTGAAGAGCCTGAGGGAGAAGGGGTACGAAGATCTCGTCGCCGTTGAGAACCAGACGGTGGTCACCCATCCCTGGAAGGGCGCATACAACAACCGATGGCTGCCTCTCCTCGATGAATACGATGTAACGTTCGAACCCCTTACGAACGTGGAGTGGGTCGCTTATGAGCCCAAGTCGGAGATGCTGGCCATGAACGAGATCTTCGACGAGATCCTCGTCCCCGAGCTCTTCATCGGCAAAAACGTCGTCCACCTGCCGACGGTGAAGACCCACGGCCACACCACCACCACCGGGTCGATGAAGAACGCCTTTGGGGGGCTGATCCCCAAGTACAGGCATCATGCTCATCGGAAGATCCACGAAGTTCTCGTCGACCTTCTGGCGATCCAGCGGGAGATCCATCCCGGCATATTCACAGCCATGGACGGTGGCGTCTGCGGCAACGGCGCCGGCCCAAGGACGATGGTCCCCTTCATTGGAGATGTGATCCTGGCCAGCGACGACCCTGTGAGCATAGATGCCGCAGCCTCTAAGATCATGGGATTCGACCCGATGAAGATCGACTACATCAAGATGGCTCACGATCGGGGTCTCGGCATGGGCGATCTTGATCAGGTCGAGATCATGGGGATGGAGAGGTCTGAGTTCGATCGGCTGAACTTCGGCTTCGAGGTTAAGAAAAGCCCCATAATTATGGGGGACCAGCTTCTGCGGAAGAAGACGGCCGGCGTAAAATGGCTCCATCGGCCGCTATTCCACTCGCCGATTTTCAGACTATTCATCTTCGGGTCTGAGACCTATCACGATAAAATATGGTACCCCCTCTCGGGGAAGAGGTCCATAAAAAAGTTCATGGAGAGCGAATGGGGAACGCTCTTTAAAAAGTATCCAGCGGGCCGATATCCAGAGTACGTCGAGGTGAAGGACTGGAATAAGTATTGAACTTTTCGTCCCCGATTTTGAGGGAAGGGATTTCGCTTTACCTCCGCCCGCCTTTCGGTCTCACACCGAAATAGACCCAGGCCGCCAGGACGAGGACCAGGACGGCGGCGAGACCCCAGTTTTGCATGGACGAGTCGGCCGATGGGCCGCTCTTATCCCGATCTTGATCTTTGTCCATGGGAAGCTTCTGGCCGGACCTCTCGACGACCTCGCCGGATAGAAGCTCCAGTTCCACCAGGTCCCTCTCTCCTCCGGCGTAGATCCTGGTGACGGTGAGGTTCAGCCCCGCTCCCCTCTCGTCATAGGAGAAGCTCTCCCCGGCCCGCAGGACCGAGGACTTGAGGGGGCCGTGCTCATCTCTAAGCTCCAGCCAGACGACGCCCTCCCCCGTCCCCGGCTCTACATCCATCACCACCAGGGTCAGGTTCTCGGCGAAGGTGAGGCTCTCTCGCGTCGACATGAAGACCTCGGCTCCCCCTGCAGTCTGCATAACTAAGAGAACTGAGACCAGGAGATACGCTATGCGGCTCATATCGACTTATCCCAATTGTTCTGCACCCTTTTCGAGGCCGGCTCGACGAAGATCCGGCACCCGGCCTCCGGACCATCTTCATCGGGAAAGGATTTATTAGTTATTAATCCCATCTGGTTAATACAAATACGAGAAAACGTAATATCGGTGAGACTTATGGCTGACGATGTAGGGATTCTTGTTCTAGGACACGGCAGCACCAAGCCGTACAACAAAGAGATGGTGGAAAAGTGCGCCGAACTGATCGGCAAAAACCACGATGGGCCCGTGAGAATCGCCTTTCTGAACATGGACGAGCCGAATATCGCCGCGGGGCTTGAGAGCTTCTCGGGGACGAAGGTAAAGACGATCGTCGCCCTCCCCATCTTCCTCGCCCACGGAGTCCACACCCTGGAGGATATACCAAACGAGCTCTCTGTGGACCCCAATTCGCGGAAGGGCAAGTGCAAGCTGAACGGAAACGAGGTGGAGATCAGGTGCGCAGAGCCCCTGGGCGTGGACGACTGCATCGCAGCCCTAGCCTACCGGAGAGCGAAGGAAGCTCTGAAGTAGCCCCTATGGTTGCGGTCCTCGACACCATCCACGGTGCCGGATTGATAGCAGAGCGGATGAGGGAGAGGGGGATCGAGGCCGAGGCCTTCGAGGTCTACCACCATCTTCCGGACCTCTCGGGCTTCGACCTGATAGTCGCCCCCGTCCACCTCTCGCCGAGAAACCCGGCCCATGAAGAGGCGCGACGCCTGAAAAAAAGAGTGATCACCCACCACCGGGCCGTTGGCGACCTTCTGGCAGGCGTTGGGGACTTTCGGGCCTTCGAGGTGACGGGGACTAGGGGAAAGACCACCACCGCCCTCATCTTGGCCCTGATCCTCTCGGCAAGGGGAAAGGTCGCCTCCCACACCACCCGGGGGATCGAGGTCTGGAGAAAGGGCAAAAGCGAGGCCGTGACGTCAGGGCTCAGCATCGCCCCCGCCAACGTGATCCGAGCCTTCGACGCCGCCCTGGACATCGCCGCGGCCGAACTGGTCTGCGAGGTATCCCTGGGAGGTACGGGGCTCGCCGACTTCGGCGTCCTGACGAGCTTCGCCGGCGACTATAAGGTGGCGGGAGGGTCCCTCTGGGCCAGCACCGCCAAGCTCCAGATGGTCACCCTATCGAAGAGGGGCTCTAAGCTGATCGCGGGCGAGGACGTTCGAATCTCGGCCGACTTGACCTTCGGCCCGGGGCCGACGGGCTCGGTCGAGTGCGATGGAAGAGAGATCCTGGCGGGAGGCGAAAGGGCGAGCCTAGACCTCGGCGAGGGTCTCGATCGAAATAGCTACAAAGCCGCCATCTCGGGGGCTGCAGCCGCGGCCCTGGCGGCGGGCTTTCGCCTTGAGGAGGTAGCCTCCGCCCTGGAGGGGTTCGAGGGGCTCGGCGGCAGGATGAAGAGATTGGATGAGGACGGGATCTCCGTCCTCGACAACTCGAACTCCGGCCTGCGGGCCTCGGGGGTGGAGGCGGCCCTGGACCGCATCGGAGGCGGCGGGAGGCTCGCCCTCGTCGCGGGCGAGGAGGCGGAGACGGTCTGCGAGGGGATGAACGTCCCGGACCTCATCGAGGTTCTATCGCGCCGCCGCCACGATGTCGACATCTTGATCCTGGTGGGGGAGAGGCTGGCGCCTTATGCATCCGGCCTCTCTGCTTTTACAGCTCCCGACCTCGCCTCGGGCC
>CAZHAO010000145.1:0-5434 GCA_964530375.1 uncultured Methanotrichaceae archaeon | reverse complement strand
CTTCTGTGACGTTCCATCTCTCTCCGCCGCCTCCCGTCTCCTCGCCCGCACCGCCGCCCGATGATTCGCCAGCCAGATGGGCGGCCCCGATCGCCGCCCCCGCCGCCGTTCGCCCGCGCCCACCCGGCGCCCGCATGCCTCCTCCTTCTTCTGGCCTCTCATGAGTGCATGCGCCGCCCGGCGCTTCCGCGCCGGGCGGGAGGGCAGCGGGGATTGATGAGGGTCGAGGGGGCAGCTGGGCGGTCTCGCCGTCTGGCGGGACCGGCCTGCCGGGATGGTCTCCGCCGCCTGGATTATATTTTAGAGTGTATTTTAACCATTCGATAATGTGAATTGCCGTGAGTTCGCCCACAAGCTGGCGGCTGAAATCGATTCCCCACTGATTTGTCGCGGCCTTCCGACCACCCGACGGAGACGCGCGCGGCATGTCCGAAAAGCGCGACCGCCGCCGCTCGGTCCTTCCTCTCGTCTCCGCCCGAGAGATCCGGGAGGGTTGGATCGGGCAGGAAGGCCCGTCGGGCCTCTCCGACGGGAGGCGGGATCGGGTCCGGGGTGGCGAAGCTCGGGAGCTGAAGCTGCAGGGGAAGGGATGAACCGGCGCCGTGAGGGCGGGCGGTCCGATCCCCGGCGGCCTCCGGTCGGCGATCGCCATCCGGCCATCGGGTCGATCGGCCTATCGCCGGTGGGCCGGGGGTTGTCGGAGCCTATCGGCGGCAAGATCGTCGAGGCATCACAGAGCCGGAACCCTACTAAATCAAGCTTAAACTATATTACAGATGAATAGGGTTCTATTGATACCCTTGCCAGTTACAGGGGTCAGTTTGATGCCATTATCAATTCCCCGGGTGATGTTGATGGCCCCGTCGGCTCTGTAGGTCAGGTTGATCCCGCTGTCTGTTCCTGGGGCCAGGTATGGAGTGAAATGCATCGACGAGTTGATCGTCCAAATCTTCAAGTTGTTCATATTCATCTCGGGACCGGATGTGAAGTCCATCGGCGAGTTGAATCGCCATAGATCGGTCTCGGCACCACATGGGGAATAGATGGCAATTCCCACAACTAAAACAAATATGCATCCAAGTTTCATCATATCACTTCTTCTCTCTAATTTTTGTTATTTCGGCATCGTCTCCCTACGAGGCCCGGCGTGACCATCCCTCATCCCCGCCGCCCGTCGCCGGCTGCCGGATCGGGCGGGAGGCGGGGCAGAGAGGCTGATCTTTAGGGACCGAGATTTCGAGAAGATCTCGCAGGTCTAAGAGCTGTCGGTTCTGAACGATCCCCTCGGAACATTTACCTATTCGCCGCCGCTTTTGCGGCGATGAACTCCCGGATCAATTTAGCGCCCAGGGCCGCCGTCTGCCCCCCGTCGAACTGGGGCGCGATCTCGTTGACGTCCAGGCCGATGGCCCGAGGGGCAAGGGTCTCGACGACATGCCGGACGTCCCAGGAGGATAGGCCGAAGGGCTCGGGGGTTCCGACCCCCGGAGCGTAGGCGGGATCGATGGCGTCGAAGTCGATGGAGAGATATATCTCGTCGCACTCGACCTCTCCCAGGGCGTCCTTCAGAACCGCCTCAATCCCCCTCTCTCTGACCTCGTCGCTGGAGTGATAGCTGACGTCGTGCTCCTCTGCCCAGATGTACTCCTTCAGGTCGCCGGACCTGATCCCTATCGAGGCGTATCCTGCGACCCCCTCCGTCTCGAGGATGGTGCGGCTGGCGCAGGCGTGGCTCAGCCTCGTCCCGCCGTACTCCTCCCGAAGGTCGAGGTGGGCGTCCAGGACGATGACGCCGATGCCGCTTCCGGCGCCTTCATCGCCGCGCCTCCGCCGGGCCACCTCGGCGACGATCGGCGGGGCGATGGAGTGCTCGCCGCCTATGAATATCGGCGTTGCCTTTTCGGGGATGAAGGCGAAGCTCTCCCGGATAGTCTGCCGAGCGTAGGCCGGATCTGCCCCCAGCTCGAGGTTTCCGAGATCGGCAACGGTGATATCTCGAAAATCTATGCCGTGCCGATGAACGTAAGTTTCGAAGTTGTAAGACGCCCTCCGGACGGCGTCCGGCCCCTCTCGGGTCCCGGACCGAAAGCAGGTGGTGGCATCGAAGGGTGCCCCCACGATCACGAACTCCGCCTCCTCCGGGTCGGCGTTGGCGTCCGCAAAATTGGATCTGCTGAACATTCGGGTTAGCGGATGTCCATCTTGGTCCTGCCCATGACGAGCAGATAGGGGACTTCCTTCCCCTCCTCCAGCTTTGGTCGATCTTCCTCGGTGATGGGAACGTCGATGGTGCTGTAGTCGCTGAGGTCCATCAGCTGGGCCGAGGCATCGCCTATCGTAAGAACCTGGCCGGACTTCCTCTCCACGATGGGAACGTAAACCTTGGCCGTCACCGGCTGGACGATGGACCTCTTCTGGCCGTCGAAGATCCCGACGGCGTCCACCCTCGCCTTGGCGGCGCCGTGCTTTCCCGGCTTGGACTTGGCTATGCTCTTGATGACGCACGGCTCGTCGTCGATGATCACGTACCTTCCTTCCTTCAGCTCTCTCGTCTCCACCTGCTCTTTCATCTCGTCACCTTCCGGACGAATAACACGGCTCCTATTTAAAGAATTTCTCTCATCCGCGCCAGGGCTGTTTTTATATCGGCCATGGAGGCGGCATAAGAGATCCGGATGTGATCTTTTGCCGCAGATCCGAAGGCGGACCCCGGAACCGTCACCACCCCGCCCCTGATCAGCCGGCCGGCAACGTCGTTTCCGTCCCCCACCTTCGGGAAGGCGTAGAACGCTCCCGCCGGCTCCTCGATCTCGATCCCCATCGATCGCAGCCCTGAAACAAGAACGTCCCTCCTCCTCTGAAACTCCGCCCTCATCTGCCCGACGCAATCCTGGGGGCCGCCGACGGCGGCCAGAGCCGCCCTCTGGCTGATGGACGAGGCGCAGGCCTGGACGTACTGATGGACCTTCAGCATGTTCTCCAGGGCCTCGCCCCGAGCCGCCAGGTAGCCGAGCCTCCAGCCGGTCATGGCGTAGGTCTTGGAGACGGCGTTGATGGTGATGACGTTCTCGGAGTATAGGGCCGGGCTCACGTGCTCCCCCTCGTAGATGAAGTGCTCGTAGACCTCGTCGGAGATGAGGGCGATGCCGTGGTCATCGGCCAGCTCCGCCAGGGCCCGCAGCTCCTCCCTCGTCTGGACGGAGCCTGTGGGGTTGTTGGGGGAGTTGACGATGAGGGCCCGGGTCTTCGACGTCACCCTCTCGGCGACGGCCTCGGCAGAGAGGCAGAACCTCTCGTCCATGGGGACGGCGACGGGCCTTCCCTGAGCGACCCGGGCGAGGGCAGCGTAGGATACGAAGCCGGGGTCGCCCATCAGGACCTCGTCGCCCTTCTCGACGACGGCGGCGATGGCGAGAAAGAGCGCCTCGCTGGCGCCGCTGGTGACCATGATCTCGACGGGGGCGTAGTCGAGGCCGTTATCCCGCCGGAACTTCTCCGAGAGGGCCTCCCTCAACTCGGGGATTCCCAGGTTCATGGTGTAGCCCGTGAACCCCTCCTCGATCGCCTCGATCGCCGCCCTCTTGATGTGGTCTGGGGTGTCGAAATCTGGCTGGCCGAGGCCGAGGTTTATCGCCCCCGGACCCGCCCCCTCGAAGCTCTTTCTTATCCCTGAGATGTCTATCTCCTCGACGTGGCGTGCAAACTTCATAGTCAGTACCTCTTTTTTCGCCCTCTTTGGACGGGGGAGATAAAATAGTTAAGCCCGAGGCGGATCTCCGGAGGAAGCCGGATGCCGAGGTTACTGTTGCGTTTGATGGTGGTGCAAGTATGGTGTTGCATTCGCGGTGGTCGAAGATCATGAGACGGGTGCGCAGTATTACTGACTACAGCGATATAGAATTTATATATTTAGTATCAATAGCAATTCATGAGCTGAGTCCGAGATCTATCATCCGAAATCCTCAATTTACGTGTCCATTAAGGTGTAATGCTATGATTAGGGCAAATTCTAAATACGATCATATAGGTACTACACTGAGCATGGTTGAATCAAGCTATTTGCGAGGTCATGGGCTATGAAGATCGTGCCCCAAAAATATCGTGTTGCATTCGTGTTTAATACGCTCTATTATCCCTTCACCTACCCAGATATATTGAACTCGTTCGCGGCGAGGAAATATGCGGTAACGGCACCGCCCCAGCCGATAAAAAGCGGGGCTAGGATTTACGCTAGTGGTTACGTCGCTATGAAATCAGGATGCTTCATTGAATTAAATGAAGCAAAAAAGATTATAGCTTGTGAGAGCGCTACTGTTGATAGCATAATAGCATCATTCAGGGACATTGTAGATGTATCCAAGACTGATTTCAAATTAGATCTATCTAATGATATTGATTATTGTGAGTTATCTGGTGCCCTTGTAACCTATGATGATAATCCAGAAGATGTTATAAAAAACTTCTTCGGGGATCGCTATCATGCATTTGATGATATATTGGGTATCGAGACAGCTAGTGGTTCAATACGGATTATACCTAAAAATGGCTCCCAGGCAGATAGGAAGTGGGTTGATATTACAATAGCGCAAAAAATCCCTAGCGCGGAGAAGTCATATTACGTAGAGTTTGTATTTAGAAACGGAAACGACGTAGAAAGCATGGTGGATTCCATATCGAATCTGAATGACACTGTATCTTCCATAATAAATAAAATAGGCGGTGCATAAGTAATGGCCGGAACCGTGTCACCTAGAAACTTTGATTATGCTAATCCCCTCATAATTGGAGACTCAGAACCATCAGAATCACTTCTGTCTAGTCAAATATCTTCGTCAATTGCTGAATTAAAGCGATATGAAGAAATCCGCAGACTAGGTGAACAAGTTGCCAAGTTGGAGAGCGAAAATAGCAGGTTAGAAGGTATGATTAAAGAGATGAGTGAGATGATGAGCAATTTACTACTCCGTTTCAGTGAAGTTATCAACTCATCAGAGAGAGATTCAAACCCTGCTGTCATCATAGTAGAAGAGATGGACAAGTCCACTGCAAAACAAAGAGTATTCGATTTCATGAAGGAGCATGGGACTTCAGATATCGAAGAGCTACACGAAAATATCAGATGCGATATTGGGCTACTAATAGAGATCATCGATGAATTGTGTTCAGAAGGTGCAATTTGCGGGGGGGGATTAGCTGCCGACCTACACCGAATATAACGACTCTTTAAAAGCCAGACAAATATATTGTGTTTTTGAGACTGGGAATGAAAGCAGAGCTTCGACTGGTGGCAGGCACAATGCTCAACACATGACAATAAAAGGAAACCCCGCAACTGCTGTTATCAAAAAAGAATTAAAATTTACTGGCGAATAAACTATGGAGGACTTCGATTATCCGCAGATCAGCGTTCTCTGAGAGGTTTTACCTTAACGTT
>CAZHAO010000144.1:0-5449 GCA_964530375.1 uncultured Methanotrichaceae archaeon | reverse complement strand
GCGACGATGATCTTTGCGCCGTTGTTGAAGGCCTTGATCACCTTCAGCCCGACGATGGGGTGGGCCTCGGTGGTGTTGGAGCCGATGATGAACAGGACGTCGGCGTCCTCGATCTGGTCGAAGGAGTTGGTGGCGGCGCCGCTTCCAAAGCAGGCGGCGAGCCCCGTCACCGAGGGGGCGTGGCAGATCCGGGCGCAGTTGTCGACGTTGTTGGTGCCGAAGACGGCCCGGGCGAGCTTCTGGACCAGGTAGTTCTCCTCGTTGGTGCACCTTGATGAGGAGAACGCCCCCAGGGAGTCGGGGCCGTATTCGTCCCTGATTTCGGAGAACCTCCGGGCGACGAGGTCGAGGGCCTCCTCCCAGCTCGCCTCCTCGAGCCTCCCGTCCCGCCTGATCAGGGGGACGGTCAGCCGGTCGGGGTGGTGGACGATCTCGTCGAGGCCGAAGCGGCCCTTGACGCACAGCTGCCCCCGGTTCACCGGCCCATCTCGATCCGGGGTGATGGAGACGATCATGCCGTCTTTGACTCCAAGATCCAGCCGGCATCCGACGCCGCAGTAGGGGCAGACGGTGGCGACGATGCTGTCCGGCCGGACCCATTTTTCTGACCGTGAGCTGAGGGCTCCGGTGGGGCAGACGTCCACGCACGCTCCACAGAACTTGCAGGCCGAGTCCATCAGAGACGGAGGGCCTATCCAGTGCATCCGGTGAAAATCTGGGTTGCTGAAGAGGACACCCTCCCCTCGGACCTCTTCGCAGACTCGGATGCACCGGCTGCACATGATGCAGAGGTTGTAGTTGCGATCGAAGAAGGGCTCCCTCAAGACCGGCATATTTCTGAAGATGTGCTGGTAACGAACCCTCTCAAGGCCGACGAACTCCACCGCAGCCTGCAGCTCGCATCTCCCATCGCTGGGGCAGAACTTGCATCCCACCGTCACCGGAAACTTCTTCATACACTCACGGAGCTCGGTGCATTCGTCCTTTCGATCGCAGAAAAGACAGGAGGTGGGATGGTTGGTGAGGGCGAGGAGCATCTCCAGGGCGTTTCTTCTCATCTCCTGCAGCTCTTCAGTCCGGGTCTGGACGACCATACCCTCCTCCGCGAGGGTGTTGCAGGAGGTGGGATAGTGGTCAAGCCCCTCTACCGAGACGATGCAGAGCTTGCAGGAGCCTATGGGCTTCAGGTCCGGGTGATCGCAAAGTGCCGGCACATAAGATCCCGCCTTGCGGGCCGCATCGAGAATGGTGGCCCCCGCGGGGACCGCAACCTCTCGACCATCGATGATAAGTCTGATCTCAGCCATGTTCCCAACCGCGCCGGAGACTGTTGATGGTTAATTGTATTAGAAGGTTACTCCAAGGCTTGAAAGGCGGGGCGAGGATCGATCGTATCGGAAGGTTTCAACTGATCCCCTCAGACCATCTGCAAAAATGAACCCGATTTCGAGACGTATCCCTTCGCCTGAGGTCAGACGAGCCGATCTTCGCCCTGGGGGTCGAAGCCCTCTTCCGCGAGCCTGGCCAAAACCTCATCGACGAACCCCGCGACCCCGCCGGGATGGTACGCTTCGAGGGCGTCCAGCTCCGCGATCCTCTCGGGGTTGAGTCCTTGAGGTTTCACATACAGCTTATACCTCTTCCCCTCCTCCTTCAAGCCCGCCCTCCGGGGGATCATCGGGATCGCGAGGTCTCTGACCTGTCGCGGGGAGAGGCCGATCCTCTCGGCCCTGATGTCCGGGCCGCCGCCTACGCCGAGGTCTCTCTTAAGCGATGCGAGATCCCAGAAGAAGGCGACGCCCTCCGGGGAGAGGTCCGAGAGGCAGAGGACGAGGGTAGGGCGGCGGCTGCTTCCGGCGCGACCGATGAGCCGCTCCGCCATCTCCGCCGTCGGCCCGCCCTCGACGGAGACGAGGCCGACGCCCCACTTCCTGCAGACCGGGAGGACGAGGGGCGCCAGGGCCGGGCGCGAAAGCACCAGCTCGATCCTCGGCCTCTCTCGCCCCCCGGTCTTCGTCTCGACCCCCGCCCCGGCCTCTGTCTCTGCCTCTGCCCTTCCTTCCGGCGGGATGAACTCGCCTTCAAGAGGCTCCAAGATGGCGTCTCCTCTCAAGGGGCCGAAGAGCTTCGCCCTCCCGACCACCTTTTCGAGCTTGGGACAGTCGGTCTCGTGATACCTTCTCATCGCCCTGATCTCGCCGACGAATCCGCCGCAGATGGGGTAGTCGGCGACCTTCCGCCCCAGGGCGAAGTAGTAGAGGGCGGGTACGGTCGTCTTCGCCTTTCCGAACTCCCGATAGACCCCGGCGACCCACATCGCCTTCGTCCTGTCCAACGAGGTCTCGATGGGCCTGTCGACGATCTCCTTCATGAGCCCGAGCGAGTGCGCTCTCTGAGAATATCAGGCTATGGGCGCCAGCTCTTCCCAGCGGAAGGGCTTTTTCTTCGCGCAGATCGGCTCATGCTCTTCGCTCCTCCGCAACGCAAAATCGCTTACCGGAGGATCAATCGCTCTCTCCTCTCTCCCGCCGAGGTTCTGCTCAGTCGGCGTCTCGCCGAGAGGCATCTCCGATTTCGCCTTCCTTCTTCGACACAACTGTTTTAGCTGAAAAGGTCCATCTCGGAATCAGAGCAGCTGAAACCATGTCGAATGCCAAGATCGATTCCCCAGCAGACGAGGCCGACCCCTTCCTCGCCGAGATCCGCAAGCTCCGGGGCGGACGAGAGGCGGAGGGCGATGAGGAGTGGGTCGAGAGGGCGGTGGACCTGAAGGTGGACCAGCTCCTGGACCTCTCCGAGTGCCTGAGAGGGCTTGAGCCGTCGCAGGAGATCATCGACATCAGAAATGAGTGCGAGGGGATCGTAGAGGAGATGGTGACAGGAAGGCTCGGCGGCGAGGCGGCCGTGGGCCAGACCGACGCCTTTCTCTGTAAGGCAGCAAGCCTCATCATGGAACGGCTGATGGGCGAGATCGAGGAGTGAAGAGCGAAGCCCGGAAGATCCGAGATCCGACATCTGATCAGGATTCGTTTCTTTGATATCATCCCTCGTCAAATTTGCTGTTCCCTCTTCCATCACAGCTCCCTCGCCCGCAGGGGGTATCCCTCGGAGGCCGACCAGGGTCCGCCTCTGAAGTCGCTCACATCCCTTTTCTGCGCCAGGTCGGGGGCAACCTCCAGAAGCTTCATGGTGTAGGGGTGGACGGGATTCGTCGTCACCTCGCCAGTGGTGCCCTCCTCGACGATCTTCCCCCTCAGCATCACCGCCATCCGATCGCTCACCTTTCGTGCGATGGCAATGTCGTGGGTTATGAAGAGGATGGCAAGGCCCCTCTTCTCCTGGAGGTTCAAAAGGAGCTTGAGGATCTTAGCCTGGGCGCTGGCGTCGAGGGACGAGGTCGGCTCGTCGGCGATGAGGAGCTTCGGGTTGAGGACGAGGGCTCTTGCGATCGCCACCCTCTGGGCCTCGCCGCCGCTGATCTGGTGGGGATACTTCTTCAGGAAGAGGTCGTCAGGGGGAAGCTCCACCTCATCTAGGACCCGTTTGACGATCTCGATCCTCTCGGCGGGGCTTCCGACCTTCTGGACCGCGAGGGGCTCGATGACGGCGTCGAGGACGTTCATCCGGTGGCTGATGGACTCCTTCGGGTTCTGGTAGATCATCTGGACCTTTTTATAGAAATCCCGATCCCTTCTGAGGAGGGGCTCCCCCTCCAGCCGGATCTCGCCCTCCGCATGCTCGAAGAGGCCGATGACGGTCTTGGCGAGGGTGGTCTTGCCAGAGCCGCTCTCGCCGACGAGGGCGATCGTCTCCCCCTCGAAGAGGGTGAGGTCGACGCCGTCGACGGCCGCAAAGTCGCCGAAGCTCGTCCTGACGCCCGAGAGCTCCAGGAGGGGGACGATCCCGCCCCGATGGCAGGCGATCATCCGGCCGCCAGCGTCTGTGAGCTTCGGCACCTCCCTTCTGCACCGGTCGATCCTCTGGGTGCACCTGTCGCTGAAGGGACAGCCCGGGACTCCGGGGACCATCCTCCCCGGTATCCCCTGGAGGTCCTTGGTGGTGGTCATGTTCGGCGACGACCTGATCAGCCCCCTCGTGTACGGATGACGGGGGTTCTCCAGAAGGTCTTTTGTCTCACCAAGCTCGACGATCCTTCCGGCGTAGAGTACCGCCATCCTCTCCGCGAGCTTGGCGGCGGTGGAGATGTCGTGAGTTATTACCAGGACTATCTTCTCCCTGATCCTCTTCCTCAGAAGCCCGATGATATCTGCCTTGGAGACGGCGTCCAGGGATGCCGTAGGCTCGTCGAGGATCAGAACCTGGGGGTCGTTGGCGAGGGCCATGGCGATGAGGGCCCGCTGCTTCTCCCCCCCGCTCAGCTGGTGGGGGAACGACCCGCCCTTCTCCATCTTCAGCCCCACAGATCCGAGGAGGCCGTTGACCCGGTCCCCGACGTCCTGGATGTCGCCCTTTTCAAGATGAGTCGAGATCGCCTCCTCGACCTGGTCATAGACGGTCATGAGGGGGTCGAGGGCGTCCTCGACGTTCTGAAAGACCATGGCCATCTCCTTTCCCCGCATCTTCCGCCTCTCCCTCTCGTCCAGGGAGAGGATGTCCTTTCCGTCGAGGAGGATCCTGCCCGAGGCCCTTGCGTCCAATAGACCCATCACTGCGAGCCCCAGGGTGGTCTTCCCTGCCCCAGACTCGCCGATGATGGCGAGAGAGTCGCCCCGAAGGAGGTCGAGGTCGACCCCTCTCAGGATCTCAGTTCTGTCGTAAGAGACCTTCAAGTCGCTTATCTCGAGCATAAGTCAGATTCCTCCTTCGTGGCCTTCCGCATCTCGAAGCCGCGGGTCGAGGGCCGACTCCAGGGAATAACCAGTGAAGCTCAGCCCGATCAAGGTCAGGGATAGGGCGAGGCCCGTCGGCAGAAGCCACCACTTCCAGACCTCGAGGTAGGTGAATATCCTCGCGTACTGCATCATCTTCCCCCAGCTCATCATCGAGGGGTCGGAGATCCCGAGGAACGAGAGCCCCGCCTCCATGAATACCGCCCTCCTCGCGTCCTGGATCATGATCGCCACCAGGACGGGCCCCAGGTCCGGGATGATGTGTCGAACGAGGAGGTGAGACCAGCCGGCCCCGAAGGTCCGGGCCGCAGAGACGTGCATCCTCTCCTTGAGGGTGAGGGTCTGGGCCCTGATCACCCTTGCTCCCCCCGGCCAGGAGAGGGCGGAGAGGAGGAGGATCATCAGAAGGACGTTCGGCCTGAGGTACGCCGCCACCAGGATGATCACGATGACGTCAGGGATCGCTATGGAGGCGTCGACGACCCTCATCCAGAAGCGGTCGTAGAGGCCGCCGAAGATCGCCGCCGTACCGCCGACGAGGACGCTGATGAGGGCGGAGAGGAGGGCGGCGGCCGCCGCGCCGTGCATGGGGTGCAGCC
>CAZHAO010000143.1:0-5562 GCA_964530375.1 uncultured Methanotrichaceae archaeon | reverse complement strand
TTCCGACCTCAACCCTTCCGGGGATGCTCAGCTTCTTCAACACCAACGGAAACATCAACAACGGAGGGTACGCAATCTACGATCGAGGTGACATCGTCTACATGGACACCCAGTATCCCTTCTATGTGGTGACGATAAACGATGTCAGGATGTCCATCTGAACTTTCATCGACCCCCATCGCCTTAGTTTCGTCGGAAGGCGAGGGGGCCGAACTACAATCTTTGTGAGGGGTGCCCGTTTCAAGCCGGATGCATCGTTTCCTCTCCGTTCGGCCTCATATCCTAAAAAAGTACTTATAAGATTACGATAGACTGTAATCCGTTCTTAGAAATAAGAAGAGGGGGTTAATTTGAAGGGATTGACGAAGGTTTGTATGTTGACCGGACTGGTTTTAGCCCTGAGCTCAAGCAGTGCTTTCGGACAGTTCGGGTCCAAGGTGATTACCGGAGACGCCGACGTGGGGCGTTTTCTCGAGGATTTCCCAGCGCCTTTGAATCCAAGTCTAGGTTACTGGGACACGGGAGCGAATCCCGGGATCTACGACAGTGGCGACACCATTTACCTCGACCTTTTGGGAAACAGCCTCATCGACGCCAATGACATAAGGCTCACCGATTATAATGGATACCTGGCGGGAAGCAAGGTGACATCCGCAGACAACGACATAAACAAGCCTCTGGTCGCTCTGCCGGGCCAAGCTGCCGGCATTTACTACGCGGATCTATACGGCAGCCAGGGTTACGATATCCAGGACCCAGTATACGTCCTGGCGATGACTCCTGCAGCCCTCGGGGCTAGGACGGCCACCAACGACGTCCGGCTGGGACCCGTCTGCGGCCTCTCGCCGGGGACAAAAGTGCTGGACTACGATCCTGACAACGACGGGCCAGCGGTTCCCATGATTGTGCCGGTGGCCGGTGGAGCGCCGGTGGCAACTCTCAGGTTCTACAACGCCAACGGCAACGTCGACGGAATGGGGCAGCCGATCTACGACTACAGCGACGACGTCTACATAGACATATCTCTGCCCAGCCTTGCGATGGGGGGGTTCCCCTTCGGGTTTGTGGCTCCGAACAACGTGCGCCTCTCTGGATGATGAAGAGATGAAAGACTTTGTGGTTATCAGGTGGATAACATGAGGAATTTGATGACCGCCTGCTTGATAGCGGGCTTGGTATTGATGCTCTGCATCGGAGGGGCCGCAGGCCAATTTGGGGAGAGGGTGACGAACTCGAGTCCGGAGGTCGGATTGATCGTCGAGAACTTTGCAACTGTTCCTCCGATAGTACAGGTACCTGTAACGATCAGCTGGTTGGACATAGGTCCAAACAAGGCCATTTTTGACGAGGGTGACGTTCTATACCTCAAAATAGGAGCTCCCCTACTCATCATTGATGTCAATGATATAAGGCTCACGAACTCTCCCTTCGGCCCGGCGGGCTCCAAGGTTGGGACCGATCCCGATTGGGGGCAGTTGCTGACACCGTTCCCTGTGGGCCTTCCGCAGATCGTCTTAGTGGACGAGGGATCGACCATAGGCCAATTCGATATCAACGACTCGGTCTACATCAAGACCTTCCCACCGGCTGGTAGGATTAGAACCGGTGATGTCAGGCTGAGCCCATCACCCTGGTTGACCTCATTGGGCTTACTGCCCGGGAGTATGGTCCTGGGAACCGATCCAGACTACGACGCCGCCGGCATTCTCCTGCATCCGGGTCCCTTCTTCAACCTATGGCCCATACTGGCGAAGGGGACAGTCAGGTTCTACAACACGAATGGTAACGTCCAGGTAGTTCCCATCATTACCACCGGGCTTAGCCCGCCGATATACGACGAACCCGACGTGGTCTACTTCGACGTTTCGAGCCCGAGTGTGCCTGGTGTGCGAGAATTCGGCCACATAACGCCGAACGCCATACGACTGAGCAATTAGAGCGCCGATGGGCGCTCTTTCTCTTTTTTGCGAGTTCAGAATCGTTTTCACGCTCATTTCAGTGATCACACCAGATCCTCGATCGGGGATCGTCACCGGACAAATTATATTTATGATCATATTAATAACCATTGGGATCTTAGATTGTGGTATACCTCCAGGGATGTACGATGCCTCTACCTCACCACAGGACACTTGACCGAAGACCAGCCTGCTATGCCGCCGAGGATCACCGTCATATCCTCCCACCCCTCCCTCTGAAGGATCGAGGCCGCCACCATCGATCGAAGTCCGCTCCCGCAGAAGATGTAAACGGGCCGGTCCCTCGGAACTTCGCCCAACCGCTGAGGAAGCTGGGTTATGTGGATCTGGTGGGCGCCGGTGATCCTCCCGGACCTCTCCAGCTCGTCGTCGCTCCGGACGTCCAGGATCCAGGCCTTTCTCTTCTCCTCTAGGTCGAGGCGGGCGCAGAGGTCGTGGACGTTGGCGGTGGCGACAGACCTGCTCTCCTCTCCTGCCATGTGCCAGGCCACCATCCCCCCGGCAAGGTATCCACCAAGGTTGTCGTATCCGAGTCGCAAAAGGCGTTTTGCGGCCCGATAGGGATCGCCGGTCTCGTCCACCAAAAGGACCTTTCTGTCGTAGGGCAAAAACCAGCCGGCAAAGTTGGGAAGGCCATCTAGCCAGATGCTGAGGGCGCCGGGGACGTGAGCCGCCCCGAAGGCCAGCTCCATCCTGGTGTCCAGGACGACCTCCTCCTCCTCCTCTGCAGCTGAGGCAAACTCCTTCGGCGAGAGGGGCGCGGGGTCGGGGACGGTGCAGAGGAGGGGCGCCCCCTCCAGGTTCAGCCTCTCCATCTCTCTGAAGTAGGGAGGCCGCTCCAGCTCCACCGCCATCTTTGAGACGAACTCCTCCTCACCCTCGACCTGGAGCTTGGGGTTTCTCTTTCGCTCGATGCCGAGGGTCGTCCACTTCCGGTCGGCTATGGAGGCGGCACAGACCGATCCCGCCCCGTGGGCGGGGCATGCGATAACCTCGTCTCCCAGGGGAAGGAGCCTGTTGAAGACTGAGTCGTATAGCAGCCGAGCCATCTCCTCGGCCCTGTCCATCCCCAGGAGGTCCACCCTCCCCAGGTCCCCGGCGAAGAGGGCGTCACCGGTGAAGACGATCCAGGGATCGCCTCCCGCATCCCGGAGGAGGTAGCTCATGGAGCCGGGGGTATGGCCGGGGGTGGAGATCGCCTCGATCTCGAACCTTCCGACCTTCACCACCATGCCGTCTTCGACGGCCTGGCCGTACCTGTAGTCGAGCTCTTCATCGGCGTGCATGATCTCGGCTCCGGTCCGAGAAGATAGCTCCACCGAGCCTATGACGTAGTCCTCGTTTCGATGGGTCTCAAGGACGGCGGAGATTCGCATCCCCTCTCGGGAAGCCATCTTGGGGTAAACCTCGCAGTCTCGCCGGGGATCGATAACCACCGCCTCGTTTCTGTCGCCCACGATGTAGGAGTAGTGGGCTAGCCCCTCGGATTCGACTCTTTCAAACAGCATACAGCTCAGCTCCGACCACAAAGCTCAACAAAACATTTCGGCGTTAGATCCACCGTATTTTTAGGATGGGAGGCTATATGAAACTTGTTAAGAGCTGAAGGACGACGGACAGAAGGCCAGAAATTTCTTTCATTGTATTCGGGGCTATTGAAAGACCTGCATAAAGATGGAAGCCCAATTCAGGAGCTGTGGTGGGTCCTTCTGCCAAAGAGTTATACATAACCGCACGTATAAGACACACCCATGGTGGCCAAATCGATATCGTTTATAGTTTTTTTGATTGCGGTCATGTCGGCCTCGGCCTTCGGCCTTGAGGCGGCAGACCTTGGATCGTCCGAAACCACAGACCAGGCTGAGCTTCCCGAAGCATCCCAGAGCCTCGTGGAGTTTGCGGGCCAGGCCCTCGCCTACGTCCAGGAGAACGGCAAGGAGAGGGCCCTGGAGGAGTTCAACGACGCGGAGGGGCAGTTCGTGGTGAAAGACCGGTACATCTTCGCCTACGCCTTTGACGGGACCTGTCTCGCCCATCCCTTCAGGCCGGAGATGGTGGGAGAAGACCAGATCGACCTTCGGGACGAAAACGGCCTCCTTCTGGTCAGGAGCCTGAACAACCTCGCGTCGAGGGGCGGAGGCCTCACCTACTACGTCCGCCCCAACGCCCAGAAGAACAACACCCCCGAGCTGAAGCTCTCCTACATCGCCCGGGTCGACGACGACTGGTGGCTTGGAACCGGGGTCTGGCTCTCGGACGTCCCGGCCGTCTTCAGCGCCGAGTCCCGGCTTGATCTGGTCAATCTCGTTGACAGGGCTGTAGCCCGCGCCGAGGAGAACGGCAAGGAGAAGGCCTTGGAGGCCATCGGCGACGAGAACGGTGAGTTCGTCGACGGCGATCTTTACGTCTTTGCTTATGACTTCAACAATACGGTCTTAGCTCATCCCATCCAGCCAGAACTGATTGGAAAGAACAGGTCGGGGGAGCTAGATCTATACGGTGTCGCTATCGGTCGTGATATTATGGAGGCTGCAAAGGAGGGTACGGGGCTCGTCTACTATTCCTACCCAGACCCGGCGAGGAAGATGACCCCCTCCATCAAGCTCGGCTACGTGAGGATCGTGGACGACGACTGGTGGCTCGGCTCGGGGATCTATCCGAGCGAGGCCGGCCAACTCGGAGCCGAAGGCGCATCTTCGTCATATCAGCCCCCGAGATCGAAGGAGGAGCTGGCGGCCTTTGTGGAGTCTGCGGCCTCCTACGCCCGGGTCTACGGCAGGGACCTCGCGACGAAGGACTTCATGGACCTCCAAGGGCCCTTCGTGCGGGGAGACGTCTACATATTCGCCGCAGATTTCAACGGAACGAGCCTCGCCCTTCCCTTCCTCCCCTCTGCCGTCGGCACAAACCGTCTCGACATTCAGAACTCCGAGGGGGTCCGCATCAACCGGGAGATGAGGTCCATCGCCGAGAACGGGAGCGGATTCTTCGAGTACCTCTGGACAAATCCCATCTCGGGCGAGACGGAGCCGAAGACGAGCTTCGTGACGAAGGTGGACGACGGCTGGTGGCTTGGGGCAGGGATCTACCTCAGCGATGAGGAGGGGGCGACTGAGGCGTGAACGAGCGAAGTTAAGGTAACGAGGCTTATCCCCCATTCTCGGAGTTTAATGGGGGACCGAATCCTTTTCTGTGGGATGTAGGCAGGATTTTGAGAATATAGGATCTGGAATGGAATCAGCCGTTCTCCAACCGGAGGAGATGCACTCTCCCCGACGACTCGCCGGCGACGATGGTGACGCCATCGGGCCCAACGGCGCAGCAGAGAATCGAACTCTCGCCGGTGAAGGTGGCGACGACCTCGCCCCGTTCCAGGTCCCATACCTTGAGCGTCTGATCATAGGATGCCGATACCGCTCTTCGACCGTCCGGGGTCACCGCCACCGCATTGACCCAACCTGAATGGCCTTTCAGGGTCCGAACCTCTTCTCCCCGCTCCAGGTCCCATACCTTGAGCGTCTGATCATTGGATGCCGATACCGCTCTTCGACCGTCCGGGGTCACCGCCACCGCAAGGACCAAA
>CAZHAO010000142.1:0-5595 GCA_964530375.1 uncultured Methanotrichaceae archaeon | reverse complement strand
GTCTATCACCGTTGACCTGGCTTGGTTACCCCCGCCCTAATCGAAGTGAGTCACGCAGGTCCAGTGGTAGTATCCGAAGACGCCCGTCCCCGTCACCTCGTCGAACTCCTGGAGGGGCCGGCCGCAGATCGTGCACCTCTCGCCGTCGGGCACCTCGATCTCGGAGTCGTCGCAGATCACCACTATGACCATGATCGGATATATCGCCTCCCGTTTTAAAGGTTTTGCCGTTGGCCGTTGGCCGTTTCCGTTCCTCCTCTGTCCTCCGCAGCAGGCGAGGGATAGGATGGTCCAGAGGACGTTCGATACGGAAGAGAAATCGAGACGGTCTGAATATGCGGATGATCCTTCGAGAAGGGAGAGATCCTCTCGGATCGATAGATACATAACGTCCTATGGCGGCATAGTTACTCCCTGTAAATGAGGTGTCCATCGTTGAAAATAATCGGTCTTGAGGACCAGGAGGTCAAGGCGAACCTTCGAAGCGCCGGCCTGGGCCTATCGGTCTCTGAGGCGCGCTCCATCGCCGAGGTTCTGGGAAGAGACCCCACCGTCCCGGAGCTATTCAATTACGATACCATGTGGAGCGAGCACTGCTCTTACAAGAGCAGCCGCGCCACCCTGAACGAGTTTCTCTGCACGTCAGGCCCCAACGTGGTCCAGGGGCCGGAAGAGGACGCCGGCATCGTGGCCATCGACGACGAGTGGTGCGTCGTCATCGGCCACGAGAGCCACAACCACCCGAGCCAGATTTTGCCCAACGAGGGCGCTGCCACCGGGATCGGCGGGATCGTGAGGGACGTCAACTGCATGGGGGCGAAGGTCGTCGCCACCGCCGACCCCCTCCGGTTCGGCGACCCCTTCGGCGAGGACAAAAACCACGTCCGCTGGGTCGCCGAGGGGGTCGTCGACGGGATCTGGCAGTACGGAAACGCCCTCGGGGTCCCCATCATCGCAGGAGACGTCGTCTTCGACGACAGCTTCGATACCAACTGCCTGGTGAACGTCGTCGCCATCGGGGTCGTCAAAAGGGGCGAGATCGTCAAGAGCCGGGCCCCCGCGGGGGCGGGAGAGAACGGTTACGACGTCATCGTCATCGGAAAGCCCACCGACTCCAGCGGGTTCGGCGGCGTCACCTTCGCCTCCGAGGAGCTGCGGGAGGAGGACGAGGAGGCGAACAGGGGAGCGATCCAGATCCCCGACCCCTTCCTCAAGAACGTCCTCTTCAAGGCGAACGAGGCGCTCTTCAAGCTCACCCGAGACGAGGGGATCACCATCGGGTTCAAGGACCTGGGAGGAGGCGGGTTCACCTGCGCCTCCTCGGAGATGGGGGCGAGCGCAGGATATGGGATGGACCTGGACCTGGACAGGCTCCACAAGGCGAGCGAGGACCTCCCCCCCCAGGTTGTCGCCTGCGCCGAGACCCAGGAGCGGTTCATGCTGATATGCCCGCCGGAGCTGACCCCCCGGGCCCTCAAGATCTACAACGAGGACTGGGACCTCCCCAACGTCTACGAGGGGGCGAGGGCCTCGGTCGTCGGCAAAGTTACGACCGACGGAAGATACATCACCCGCTATAGGGGGATGGTCACCTGCGACGTCTCCATCGAGCATCTGACCAGGGGGATCCGCTACGCCCGGGAGGAGAGGCCGAGGAAGATCAGCCTCTCCGAGCCGGCCATAGCCCCGCCCCAAGACCTCACCAGCGCCCTCCTCAAGATCCTCGCCTCGCCGAACGTCTCCTCAAGGGAGCACATCTACCGATACTACGACACCGAGGTCCAGGGCAACTCGGTGATCAGGCCCGGCGAGGCCGACGCCGGCCTCATCGCCCCGGTCCGGGGAAAGAGCTTCGGGATCGCCCTATCGGTGGACGCAAACCCCTTCTACGGCAGGATCAGCCCCTACTGGGCGGGGGCGACGGCCGTCGCCGAGGCGATGAGGAACGTCGCCGCCATCGGCGCTTATCCCGCCACCCTCACCGACTGCCTCAACTTCGGAAACCCCGAGAAGCCCGAGGCCTTCTGGGAGTTCAGGGAGTGCGTCCGGGGTCTCGCCGACGCCGCCAAGGCCCTCTGGCTGAAGGGGTACGAGGAGACCCCCGTCCCGATAGTATCCGGGAACGTCAGCTTCTACAACGAGTCCCCTGAGGGGACGGTGGACCCCTCGCCGATCATCGCCTGCGTCGGCCTCATCGACGACGTCAGAGACGCGGTGACCATGAACCTCAAGAGGGCGGGCGACTCCATCTACCTCCTGGGCCCCCGCTTCGACGAGCTGGGGGGGTCCGAGTACTATCGGACGATTTACGGCGTCATCGGCGCCAACGTGCCAATGGTCAGGTTCGATCTGGAGAGGAAGATGATCTACGCCACCATCGACTCCATCGCCCAAAAGATCGTCGTCTCCGCCCACGACATATCCAACGGGGGCCTCGCGGCGACCGCCGCCGAGATGGCCCTCGCCGGTGGGACCGGACTGGGGCTGAAGCTTGCCCTCGACGCAGTCGGCTCCGATTTGAGCGCCGACCGGCTGATCTTCAGCGAGTCCTCGGGCTTCCTCCTGGAGTGCAAGGCCGGGGCCGAAGAGGAGCTGGAGACGCTTCTGAAAGGACGCAGCCTGGCGATCATGTGCCTCGGGAAGGTGACCAGTTCGCCGGAGATCGTGATGACCCACACGGGGAAGACCGTCGTCCGGCTGGACCTTCTGGAGGCGAAGAAGGCCTGGACCGGAGGGCTTGGCGAGGCGATGAGATGAGGATAGCTGTGATCCAGTTTCCGGGGACAAACTGCGAGCATGAGACCCTGGCAGCCGCTCGAAGCGCCGGCCTTTCCGGCGAGATCTTTCGGTGGAACCGGCCCGCGGAAGAGCTCTCCGACTTTGACGGCTACATAATCCCCGGCGGATTTTCCTACCAGGACCGGCTGAGGGCCGGGGCCATAGCATCGAAGGAGCCGGTGATGGACGCCCTCAGGGAGGAGGCGGATCGGGGCAAGCCCATCATCGGGATCTGCAACGGCTTTCAGATCCTGGTCGAGTCGGGGCTTCTTCCCGGCCTGGGGGGGGTGAACGTCGCCCTGGCTCAGAACGTGATGGTCTCGAAGGGCGAGATCGTGAGGAGGGGATTTTACTGCGCCTGGACGACCCTCCGCCACGAGGCTCCGTCCAAGAGGTGCAGCGGAAGTTTCCTTCTGAAGAAGGGCGATCTCGTCCGGATGCCCCTCGCCCACGCCGAGGGAAACCTCGTCACCGTCGACGAGAAGCTGATGGAGAGGCTGAACGAGGAGAACCAGGTGGTATTCCGGTACTGCAGCGAGACGGGCGAGGTCGACGGCGAGTTTCCTGTGAACATTAACGGTAGCCGTGAGAACATCGCGGGCATCTGCAACCCCGAGGGAAACGTCCTGGGGATGATGCCTCACCCCGAGAGGTCGTCTTTCGCCTGGCAGCTCCCCCCGACGGACTCGAGGAAGTGCGTCGGAGATATGAATGCCGCGGGGCCCGGAAGACGGGTATTTGAGTCGATGAAGCGGTACATCGAGGTGAGGGGATGTTGATCAACCTTCGAGTCTGGCTGAAGATACCGGACGCAGAGGCCGCCACAGTCAAAAACACCCTCCGCCGGAGGATGGGCTACGAGGACGTCCTCGCCGAGCTGGGAAAAGAGAGGCTCTGGTCGATCGAGGTCGACGAGACCGTCGCTGACCCCGGAGACCTGGCGAGAAGGCTCGCAAGAGACCTGGTGAACGAGAACAAGGAGAGCTATCGAGCCTCCGTCGATTCGGTGAAGTTTGAAGAGGGGTACGTTCCCGTCAGGGTCGGGCTTTCCATCGAGGACGGCGAGGCCGTCTCCACTCTGAACCGGCTCCGAAACCGGCTCGGCTTCGATATGGTCCGAGGGGTGGAGAGGTCCGTCGTCTGGAAGCTGGCCCTGAGCTCCGCCGAACCTGAGAAGACGGCGGAGGAGATCGCCGAGAGGCTCCTCGTTAACCCTCACAAGGACTTTTATGAGATCGTGAGATGAAGGGAGGGTGATGACCTCCTACCTAAAGCACCCTCTTCTGAGGGAGAAGGCCGTAGAGAGGCGGATGTTCCAGCTGGAGCTGGCGTCCTCCGCCCTCCAGAGATCCACCCTCGTGGTCCTGCCGACGGGTTTGGGAAAGACCGTCGTCGCCCTGATGGTCCTTCTCGCGCGCCTCGACCGGGGCAAGGTCCTCTTTCTTGCACCGACGAAGCCTCTTGTGGAGCAGCATGCCTCTTTTTTGAAGAACGTCCTCGCCGACAGCTCCATCGTCGTCTCCTTCACCGGCGAGATTTTGCCGGAGCGGCGAAAGGAGATGTGGGAGGAGGCGAGGGTGATCGTCTCGACCCCCCAGGTCGTCGAAAACGACCTTTTATCCCGGAGGGTATCGCTCCGTGGCGTCTCCTGCATCATCTTCGACGAGGCTCATCGGGCCGTCGGAAACTACGCCTACGTCTACATCGCCGAGAGGTACCAGCGGGAGGGGATCGACCGGCTCGTCCTCGGAATCACCGCCAGCCCCGGGAGCAGCCTCGAGCGGATCGAGGAGGTATGCTCGAACATCGGCGCCGAGAGGGTGGAGACGAAGACCGAGGCTGACCCCGACGTCTCGCCCTTCGTCTACGAGCGGGAGGTCGAGGTGGTGAAGGTGACCGTCCCCGCGGAGATCCTGAGGCTTCGTTCCCTCCTGGAGGAGGTTTTGGAGGAGCGGGGCGAGGCCCTCGACCATCTGGGCGGGCTGGAGGGCTTCCGGATGCCGAGGAAGATGGACAGGATGTCGAAGAAGGAGCTTTTAGAGCTTCAGAAGAGGCTTCGGGGCTCGATCGCAAGAAACCCATCGCCGAGCCTCTACCAGGCGGTCTCCGTCCTGGCGGAGGTCTTGAAGCTGAAGCACGCCGTGGAGCTGGCCGAGACCCAGGGGGTCGACTCCCTGGCGAGGTACCTGGAGCGGCTCGATTCGGAGGCAGAGTCCAAGGGGGGGAGCAAGGCCGCGAAAAGGATCATGGAGGACCCTCGGGTGAGGGAGGCGGTCAGCGACCTCGCACGGATGGACGTGGACCATCCGAAGCTCCGGGCGGTGCTGGAGCTGGTGGAGGAGCAGCTCAAAAACAAGGCCGACTCGCGGATCATGGTCTTCACCAACTATCGAGATACCGCCAGCTCCGTCCTGGACTTCCTCAAAGATTCCGGAGGCGAGATAATAAGGCCCGTCCGGTTCGTCGGCCAGTCAAGCCGGGTCGCCGACGAGGGGCTATCCCAGAAGAGGCAGGCCGAGATCCTCCAGAAGTTCCGGGACGGCGAGTACAACGTCCTCATCGCAACATCCGTCGGCGAGGAGGGGATCGACATCCCGGCGACGGACATGGTCCTCTTCTACGAGCCGGTCCCAAGCGAGATCAGGTCGATCCAGAGGAAGGGGAGGACGGGCCGGGCCAGGGCAGGCCGGGTCGTCGTCCTCGTCGCCAGGGGGACGAGGGACGAGGCGTACCGCTGGATCAGCGACAGGAAAGAGAAGAGCATGCGCCAGCAGATCCGGGAGATGAGCTGGCCGGACCGGCGGGATCTGGGATCGG
>CAZHAO010000141.1:0-5658 GCA_964530375.1 uncultured Methanotrichaceae archaeon | reverse complement strand
TTAAGGTAAAACCTCTCAGAGAACGCTGATCTGCGGATAATCGAAGTCCTCAGAAATGTTTATTAAACAGTAACTCTTTATAATAACTTTGATGGAGCTGGACTGAGATTCATCCATCGATTCGATCGATTAACGTGGTGGTAAAAGATGGCCCAGAAAAAACAATCGGTAAAGCAAGACACCAAAAGGGTGGCTGAAAGCACGTCCAAGAAGGTCCTCTCTTTTCTCAATGCCGCTCGGTCCGCAGAGGAGATCGCCAGTGCGATAGAGATTGAGGGCGAACGTGATATCGGAATTAAGATCGCCGAGGGGCTCCTGGACAGGCGGGCAAGGCTCGGCGGATTCCAGAACCTCGAACAGGTTGCGGCCACTCCCATGGTCGGCGAGGTGCGTTTCGGCCAAATTGTTAAGGCCCTCGAAGCAAGGAAAGAGGCGGATACAACCTATGTGGTTGAAGGTCAGGTAAAAACTGCGGAGAAGATCGATTTCGCCGGCGAAAAGCTGGCCGTTCATGCCATCATAAATGGGATAGAGGTGGCCAGCGCCGAAGTAGATAAAACCGGGAGATATAAAGTCACCTTCGAATCCAGAGACCAACCCCAGACCACTGAGTTGCGCATTTTGCCAGCCAAATTGCCCATGCGGGCATCCAAGACCCTCGCCCTCAGCAAAACGGTCAGCTCAGCTCGCTATAGTGGAGGCGAAAAGATTTATAAAGCTGCCATGGACCTTTCGTTACCGGCGGGGTATGTAACGCTATGGGGTAAAGTCACCAAAGAATACGAGATGCACGGGGTGGTTTGGGCTACGACGTTTATGGGCGGGTCTCCCATTTCTGTGGAGCCGCTGCTGGCCGCCAAAATCGAGTTCTATGAGGTGGACACGCCCCTTCTTATCTGGCCCGTCGGTATTGAGCCGGCACTAACCGAAGCATATCTCGGCTATGCCTATACAGCGCCCGACGGCAGCTACGACTTCTCGTTCAGCTTCAGCTACAACACCGCACCCAGCGCCTGGGTTTGGCTATTAACCGACCAGGTTCCCGACATACGGGCACGTATCTCGCAGTTTGTGGACGGCTTGTGGACGCAGGTTTATGAAGGGCCCGTTGACTGGGATGTAGTCCAAGACTTTCACCGAGATTACTTCGTGCCAATAGAGGATGTCATTCCCGTCCCAGCCGGAGGCGTGAAGCCGGCAGAGGGCTTCAGGTTCGTCAGCCTCGGACTTCTCCCGATCGACGCCACTCGCATTCAGCTGGGCTACGCTACCTCCGAGGCTGGAGATCCCATCGCCGTCTCCCATCAGCCCTTCTGCGATACGCTCCGCATCTTCGGGCTTTTCGCCGAGGCCCCGCCCATCGCCACATATAAGGTCCAGATAGCCGCTGCGGATGAGGATACCGTCTTGGGGACCTGGGAAGACGTCGCCGACCCGCTTTACAACCGCAAGTGGAATGATATTTTGCACAAATGGGACCCTACGGTGCTCGGTCCTGACCCGGTGACCGGTCGCTATAAAAACATTGATACAGAGCCTGAGGCCGACTGGCACGAGCATGCCCTAAAAGTAACGTGGAACAGTGCCAATGTAGCTGACGGGTACTATGCACTTCGCATCGTCGGCTATGACGCATCCGACACCGAGATCGGCACTTTCCAGATGCCGATAGTCAGGGTAGACAACAGCTTGCCTGAGATCAAGCTGGAGGTCGTCGGCACGACGGCGGGAGCGGTGACTGATTGCGGAGTCGTCCAGTTGGGGCCCGACCGTAAGATACAGTTCAAGGTTACTGCGTATGATGCCGAAGGGCATGTCAAGAGGTATTGGCTGAGCGGTACCCGGGGCAAAGACGCCCTATCTGCCGGCATTACCATCCTTAAGAATCGTCCCAGCCCCGCCGCTGGTTGGGCGGGGGAGAAAAACGTCCTGGTGGAATTTATCCCAGATCTGCTGCCATTATCTCTCTCGTCATGCCCGGCAGTGGCTTACAACTTTGAGCTTCATGTCCGGGGTCTTGCAACAAACGGCTATTCCGAGGAACCCATCTCCCAATGGGCAGAACGTGAAAGCAATCTTGTCGTCTCAGAGCCTTAGACTGTAAGGGGCATCTTCGTATTTTTCGATAACCCCGCAGCTCGTCTGCGGGGTGCCCCAAATTTTGCTATAATTGAAATAATCCCGCAGATACGACCCGGAGTGCGCCGTCGATAGTATGATCTCCAAAATCTTGAGCCTTCATAGATGACGGACAAATTAAAATCAGATGGCTTGGCATCCGAAAAATTAAAAAATATTATGGTCAGAAAAATCTCAGACGCCCTCCGGCTTTTTCTCGACGAGCCTCTTTCTCACCGACTCGGCGTGGGCAGAGAGCCCCTCCGCCTCGGCGAGGATGGTGATGGCGTCGGATAAAAGCCGCAGGCCGTCTTTTGAGATCTTTTGCACTGTTATCTTCTTTACGAAGGTGTCGACGTTGAGGCCGGAGAAGAGCTTCGCATACCCCGAGGTCGGAAGGACGTGATTGGTGCCGCTGGCATAGTCACCCGCGGCCACCGGAGTGTACGGCCCAAGAAATACGCTTCCAGCGTTCCTGATCTCTCCGAGGACGGCCATGGGGTCTCTTACTATGATCTCCAGGTGCTCGGGGGCGAAGTTGTTCGAGAAGGCGACCGCCTGTTCCATCGAAGCCGCCGTCAGGATCGCAGCTTGATTCAGGCTCTTCTTTATGATCTCCCGCCGCGTCGCCTCCTTCGCCTGCTTCTCGACCTCGTTTTTGGTGGCGATGGCCAGGTCCTCGTCGTCGGTGACCAGGACCGAGGTCGACTGGGGGTCGTGCTCCGCCTGGGCGATCATGTCCGACGCCAGGACCTGGGGCTCTGCGGTGTAGTCGGCGATGATCAGAACCTCACTGGGGCCCGCCGGCATGTCGATCTCGACGGTGCTCCGCAGAAGGAGCTTTGCGGCCGTGACGTAGATGTTCCCCGGCCCCACGACCTTCTGGACGGGGGCTATCGACTCGGTCCCGAAGGCCATCGCCGCCACCGCCTGGACGCCTCCGACCCGGTATATCTCGTCGGCCCCGGACATCTCGGCGGCTGCCAGGGTCAGGGGGTCCACCTTCCCGTCCTTTCCCGGCGGGGTGCAGACGATGACCCTTTCGACGCCCGCCACCTTAGCCGGCACGACGGTCATGATGGCGGAGCTGGGGTAGGCGGCCCGCCCGCCGGGGACGTAGGACCCCACCGAGTCGAGGGGGACGATCTTCTGGCCCGCCAAAACCCCCGGCGAGGTCTCAGTCATCCAGAGGTCCCGATCGAGCTGTTGGTGGTGGAAGGCGGCCACGTTCTCGATGGCGATCTCGAGGGCCTTCTTCAGCTTCTCGGGGACCTGATCTTGGGCCTTCTCGATCTCGTCGTCGCCGACTCTGAACTTTCCGATCCTGACGCCGTCAAACCTCTCAGTCTGCTCGGTGAGGGCCCTGTCCCCCTTCTCCTGGACCTCGTTTACGATCTCCACCACCGTGGACATGACGCTCTGGACGTCTTGTCCCCTCGATAGAAGGCCAGCGACCTCCTCTTCGCCCAATTCGCTAAGCTTTTTGAATATCAACCTGAACAGCTCCTAAATTCTTTAAATCTGACCCGGAGAGGGGCCGCTCCTCCCCCTCTGGGTGGCGTAAAGGAAAGCCACCCTATCGAGGTCGTCCGCCTCCTCGAGGGCCTTGTCGTCCCTCACCCGGACGAGCCGGGGGAACCGGAGGGCGTAGCCCGAGGAATAGTTGGGGCTCTTCTGGATCTCCTCGAAGGCCACCTCGAAGATCACCTCGGGCTTCACCTCCACCTCCATCCCCTCCCCCGAGACCAGGATCAGGTCTCGAAAGAGGTCCGTCAGCCCGCTGAGCATCTCGTCGTTGATGCCCGTCGCCACCCACCCCACGTCCTCCAGCTTTCCCGTATCGGGGTCAGGGGAGGCGAGCCGATAAGATCCGAGGAAGCTCGCCCTCCTTCCTTCGCCCCACCGGGCCCCGATGACGACGAGGTCGAGGGTCTCCATCACCGGCTTTATCTTGAGCCAGTTCTTACCCCTCTTTCCCGGAGCGTAGGGGGAGGAGGGGCTTTTGAGCATGACGCCCTCGTGGCCTGCCGCGATGGCCCGCTCATAGATCTCGGCCACCTTTTCGGGGTCGGAGGTGACGGTCTGGGATGCCAGGATCTCCGAGCCTGCGACCTCCTCGAGGAGCCTCCTCCTCTCCCGGAGAGGCTCGTCGATGAGGACCCGACCGTTCAGATATACCAGATCGAAGAGCTCCAGCTCCAGGGGTATCTTCTTCGCCGTCCTCTCGACCTTGTACTTTCTCCTGAACCGCTTCAAAATCTCCTGGAAGGGCAGCGGCCTTCCGTCCTCGCCCCTCGCCACCGCCTCCCCGTCCAGGATGGCCGACTCAGCCCGGACATGCTCTTTTACAAAACCCACGATCTCCGGCAGGGACCTAGTCACCCTCTCAAGGCGCCGGGAGAAGATCTCGACCTCCTCCCCCCTCTTGTGGATCTGGACCCGAGACCCGTCGAACTTCCACTCGACGGCGGCCGTCCCCATCTCCGCCATCGACCCCGGTATCCCGGAGCCGAGCTGGGCGAGCATCATTTTTATGGGCCGCACGATCTCGATCGTCAGATCGGAGAGCTTTTCCTCCTTCGCCCTCTGGGCCACCAGGCCCAGGTCATTGGTGAAGTTGTAGCCCCGCTCCACCTCCTCTGGCGACGCCCCGAAGGCCTTTGCGATGGCGTCCCGGACGATCCCCTCCCCGACCCCGATCCTCATGTCGTCGAGGGCGAGCCTGGCGATGTACCTCGCCTCCAGGGGACCCGCCTCGCCGAACAGGTATCGCAGATGCTTCATCTTTACGCCCTGGCTCCTCTTTCCCGAGGCCCTGGCGATCTTTAGAAACCGGGAATGGACCTCGATGATGGAGAGGCCGTCGGCCTCGATGAAGGCCGAGAGGGTGGATGGCTTTCTTTTGCCCACCACCTCGGCGGCGACGGCCCCCACGTCCCCGGTCCTCCGGAGGATATCGTTTATCTCCGCCGCCGATGCCCCAGTGGCCTTTGAGAGGGCGTCGTAGAGGGTGCTCGGACCCACCCCCAGGAGCATCTCTGAGCTGGCGGGAAATGCCGAGCCCATGACAAAAGAGGGGACGACCAACAGCTCTGCCCCGTCGAGCTCCGAGAGGAACGAGGCGAGGAGGGCGGTCTTCTCCAGGGAGCTTGCGATCCCCTCGATCTTCATACAGAGCTCTGCGAAGCTTTCGAAGCTGGTCATGGTCTGGGGCTTCAGGGGTCTATCTGCCTTGTGGTGTAGATGCTGACGACGTCGGAGATGATGGCGCTGGCGGTCTCGATGGAGCCTGCGCCAAGGCCCGTCACGGTGATCGTCCCCGAGAGGTCGGTCTCGATGGAGGCGACGTTGAGGGTCCCGCCGACGGCTAGAGGGCTTCTCCGGGGAACGAGCATAGGCTTCACCGTCAGGGCCGGGACCTCGCCTATCAGCTTGACGAGGTAGCCCCTCTCCCAGGCGAGGTTGAGGGCCTCGGGGGTGATCTCCCTGATGCCGGTGACCTTCACGTCTCTGTACTTCGCGTCCATGCCGAAGATGGAG
>CAZHAO010000140.1:0-5663 GCA_964530375.1 uncultured Methanotrichaceae archaeon | reverse complement strand
GGTTCAGAAGACCCGAAAATAAAATTCTCGGAAATACGATATTTTCATGGTTATTATATAAAAATAATGATGCCGACCTGGTCCATGCAACTTCGCAGACCCTGGCTCCTGCAGTTTATTTTAAAAATGTAAGTAAATTTGTGGTCACAGTTCACGACCTGACGCCGATGGTGTATCCTTCTGAAAACGACGACTTATCTCTAAAGATACAGTATCTTCTTACACCGAGAGCCCTGAAAAGGGCTGATAAGATCATAGCCGACTCTCGCTTTACAAAAGATGAGCTGTTGAGGTTGACGAAACTAAAAAAAGAAGATATCGAGGTCGTCCATCTCGGTGTAGATCACGAACTCTATCGACCGATGGACAAGCTCGAGTGCAAAAAGAGGTTCGGGCTGAACCCAGAGGATAAGCACATGCTTGTGGTCTCATCGAACCTGGTGCACAAGAGGATGGACATCGCAAAGAGGCTATTTGAGAATCTTCACGCCGAGAGGGATGAGGTGAAGCTGATAAAAGCCGGTTACGGCGAGGGCTTAGATGGCGATGGCATAATAAACATCGGATGGGTCCCTGAGGAGGATATGCCCCTCTTATTCAACGCGTCTGACGCCTATTTACACACCTCGGAGTATGAGGGGTTCGGGCTCCCCATACTGGAGGCGATGGCCTGCGGCGTCCCCGTCATAGCCTCCAACAGGGCCAGCATCCCGGAGATCGTCGGGGATTGCGGCATACTGCTGAATTTAAAGGAGTTTGAGACGGCGGAAGTTCGAGATGAGATCGTCTCTCGACTGGATGGCGGCCTGGACGAGGCTGCTATCGAACGAAGCGAATTATTCTCCTGGCGGAAGACCACTCTCAAAACCCTGGATGTATACAAAAGCTTATATGATTAAATCTCCAATGTGACGCTGACGGCTCAAACTCCGACCCCCTTCGACCATAAGACGATTAAGATCCAAAAATTCGATCAACCTTGCCCAGCATCCGATTTTGGCGTGACCAGGAGCTTATCGACGCGGTTGTAGTCCATATCCACCACCTCAAACCTGAGATCGTCCCAGTCGAAGTGGTCGCCGGAGGAGGGGATCTCCTCAAAGTGGATTATCACAAATCCCCCCAGAGTCTGATATAGGCCGCCATCCTCCTCGGGCAGCTTCTCTATACCGAAGGCCTCCTTGAACTCGTCTATCGGCATCATGCCGTCTATGAGCCAGGAGCCGTCCTCCCTCCGCTTCATCGATGGCTCGGTAAGCTCATCGATATGGGGTATGTCGCCGACTATCGCCTCCAGGACATCTGTGAGGGCCACCACCCCCTGAACTGCGCCGTACTCGTCCACGACGATGGCCAGATGTATCCCCGTCTCCTTAAACCTCTCCAGAACCTTCAAGGCCTTCATGCTCTCGGGGACGAAGAGGGGAGGGAGGACGGCTCCGGCGAGGTCAAACTTCTCCCCTTCATCGGCCCATAAAATGAGGTCTTTTGCCTGGACCATCCCTACGACGCGATCCAGATCGCCATCGCATACTGGAAAAAGGGAGTAAGACCTGCCGGAAACCTTCTCCTGGATAGCCCGGAGCGTATCGCCGGCGTCCAGCCATACGATCTTCGACCTCGGGTTCATCAAAGTCGCAACCTTTCGATCATCGAGGCGGAAGACCCTCTCCACCATCCCCTTCTCCGCCTTCTCAAAGACCCCCACCCCAGTCCCCTGGTCTATCAGGATCCTTATCTCCTCCTCGGTGACCGGAGGTTCAGTGCTGGGTTTTATGCGAAGGAGCTTTATCGCCAGGTTCGTCGAGAGGCTCAGCACAAACACCAGGGGGGGCGGCGATCTTGGAGAGGAGGCTCATGGGGGAGGCGACGAAGGAGTCGATCTTCTCGAGGTTGCTCAATGCCACCCTCTTTGGAACCAGCTCTCAGAGGACGAGGTTCAGGTAGGTAATCCCCACCACCACGATCCCGATGCTGAAGAGATCGCTGTGAGAAGCCAGCGCCGGCACCCCCTCCAGCCGGGGTGCCAGGTCCTCGGCGATGGTGGCGCGACCATAGGCCCCTGCCAGGGTGCCGACGAAGGTTATGCCGATCTGGATCGTCGAGAGAAATTGTGTAGGCTCGTTGGCGAGTTGGAGGGCGGTATCGGCTCCCGAGCCCCCCCTCCTCAGCCATCTGCTGAAGCCTCGCCTTCCGAGAGGATACGACGGCTATCTCGGAGAGGGCTAAAATGCCGTTGGCGATATTAGCAAAATTATAATTATTATCTCAACCGTCATTTCTCTCTCTTGCTTCAATCATGCAATTGATCCTTAAAATACCAACTGATCTCCGCCAGAGAGCCCGGCAGAGATCAACTTTAAAGCTACTGCATCGCCGAAAGGCGCGCGATCCTCTCTTCGGTGCTCGGATGGGTCGAGAAGAGGGATGCGAACCTCTTACCTTTGAGGGGGTTGACGATGAACATGTGGGCGGTCGAGGGGTTCACGTCGGCTGGTCCCCTACCGGCGGTCATCTCCAGCTTCGATAGGGCGCTGGCCAAGGCCATCGGATGGCCAGAGAGCTCGGCCCCTCCTTTGTCGGCCCCAAACTCCCTGGACCGGGATATCGCCATCTGGATGATGAGGGCGGCTATCGGTGCCAGGATCGCCATGGCCAGGACGCCGACGATGTTGCCGCCGTCCTCGTCGTCCCCCCCGAATATGAGGGACCACTGGGCCATGTTGGCGACGAAGGTTATCACCCCGGCGATGGTGGCGGCGACGGAGCTGATCAGGGTATCCCTGTTCCTGACGTGGGACAGCTCGTGGGCGATGACGCCCTCCAGCTCGTTCCTATCCAGGACCCTCATGATACCGGTGGTGACCGCCACGGCGGCATGCGAAGGGTTTCTGCCGGTCGCAAAGGCGTTGGCCATGGAGGTCTCGACGATGTAGACCTTCGGCATCGGCATATTGGCCCGATCGACGAGACCCCGGACGATCCCGTACAGCTCCGGCGCCTCGGCGGGGGTCACCTCCTTCGCGTGGTACATCTTCAATACTATTTTATCGCTGTACCAGTAAGTCCCCATGTTCATGACCAGGGAGAAGAGGAGGGCTATCATCATGCCTCCCCTGCCACCGAGGGCTCCCCCGATCAGAAGCATCAGCCCCGTAAGGCTGGCCAAAAGTAGGGCGGTCCTGATTCCGTTCATCATAGTAACGCCCTCCTTTCGGCTTATAGCTCAAATACCTTGCGGGCTCAGCGCCGCCCTCTCTTGACCACGACGACCCGGCTGCCGCCGCCTGCCAGGACCATCTCCGCCGTCCTCCGAGGGGTGTGCTTGGCGGGAGGGGCGTACCCCATCCTGATGAGGATCTGGGGATAGTTGACGTCCAGGATCTCGGCCATCTTCCGGCGGAGCTGGTCGATCGCCACCGGCTGGCTGAAGAGGTCGAACCTGACCCCGAGCTTCGTCGCGGTCAGAAAGAGCTTTTCAAACCGCATCCCGGCATCGACCCAGATCCCTTTGTCCTCGGTGTCTGTGGAAAGGATCCCGACGGCCGGGGAGGCTTTCATCAGTCCCATCTCCTTCTTCGCCCTGGAGGCGGAGGTGTCGAAGGTCCCGAAGACGAACTTGCCGAAGTAGGACTCGAAGTCCGAGTAGCCGAAGGCGTAGCCGGGCAGGCCGTCCCAGGCGTCCTCGTCGTTCGCCCTGATCCAGCGGGCCAGATCCTTCCGAAAAGCCTTATTTCCGAGCTGGATCCTGTGGGACTCTCCGAGGACCTCGGCCATCTTCGCCCTCCCGTCGGGGTCGGTGAGGACGTCGAGCCGGAAACCCCCGTCTCCGACGGCCTTTTTCATCGCATCGATCTTCTCGGCCTCGATCGGGCGGTCGTCGTAGGCGCCCCTGTTGGTGTGCCGCTCCGTGATCTCGCGGAATAGGTCGGGCGGAAACTGCGGCGATGCTGCGCCACCCTTCCTGAACTTAACTATGGCTATCGTCTCGGCGTCGACCCCGTCGGGGAAGCGCTCGACTTGGTAGCCCAGATCGAAGTGCTCCGCCGCGACGAGCAGGTTTGTGAGGAGGCACCCCAGGCTCATGTAGGTGGTCCTGTTGGTGGGCTCAACGTGCGGAAGGGTCCTGTTGAAGTCGGCCATCACTGCCACTTCGTCCCCGTCCACGGCGAGCTTCCAGGGCTGGTTGTTCGGTCCCGAGGGGGCCAGGACAGCGTACCGGAGAAGGAACTTCAGCTTCTCTTCCATCTCTCCCGACGCGGGGTAATCTCCGGCGTCGACGCTCCAGGCTATAAGGTTCTTCTCTGCCATCTGAATCTACCTCTCCTCTATTTTCACCTCCGAGTTTTTGAGGCTTGTGGAGTTTTTGTTGAGTTCGAAGGATCATGAGATAGGCTCATAAATAGGATCTTCTTTCGTTATAACAGGATGATATCGGGTTGGAGACTATGGCAGAAGACATCAGGATTTGGGAAATAGGAGGAGAGGATCGGCTTGTGGAGATGGAGAAGACGAGGTTGGATCTTGAAGTCCGGCTGGAAAAATGGCTGCAACAGGATATATCCATACTTTCCAGCGACCTTCTGGTGATTGGGAGGCAAGTAGATACCGACTTCGGTGGTTTTATCGACCTTCTCTGCCTAGACTATAATGGTGATATCGTCATAGTCGATCTAAAACGGGATAAGACCCCAAGGGAAGTGACCGCACAGGCTTTGGATTACGCCTCTTGGGTGGCAGACCTTTCAAACGATAAGATAACGGAGATCGCTAACAGTTATCTAGGAGAAAAAGGCCCGCTGGAGGATTGCTTCAGAACCAAGTTTGGGGCAGAGCTGCCCGAAATACTAAACGAGCATCACAGCATGATCATCGTCGCCTCAGAGATTGACGGCCGCTCTGAGAGGATCATTCGGTATCTGTCGGACAACTACGGCGTGGGGATAAACGCTGCCACGTTTCAGTATTTCCGGAATGGAGAAGGAAAGGAGCTGATCTCAAGGGTGTTTTTGATCGATCCAACTCAAGTAGAATACAGCACACGTACGAAGACGATTTCGAAGAGACCGCCACCCTTGTCATATGATGATTTACAAAAGATGTCTGAAGATAACGGGGTTGGAGATATCTACGGCCTCCTCTTAGAGCGGCTCAACCTTATATTCAACGGGAAAAATACAACTAGAAGTTCCGTCGCTTTCGTAGGCCTCATGAGCGGTAGTCGTAATACCATATTCAGTCTGATCCCAAAAGACAGCAATCCCGAAGACGGGCTCAAGTTCCAGGTTTATATAAATAGACTAGCAAAATATTTGGACGTTGATAAGGATAGATTGGTGGAAGTTTTGCCACAAGACAAAAGGGAGTGGGGATATGTTGGGTATACATCACCAGATTGGACAGGATACGAGGGTTTCTTCAAAAATCTCGACGAAGCAGAACGCCTAGCAGCGGCTTTGAGCGAGGTGAAAAGGGCAGAAAACGGTTGATTGATAGGCATCATTTGGCCTGCAGGACGGATCATGTTTCGTCGATTTTTAAACCTGGAATCAATTTGATGAGAATGTTTGAGTTGAGCTGGCCTCTCTCAAAATCGGTATATACATCGACCTTCAATCCCATTTCTAGATGATCGAGAGGGAAAAGGTAGCAGAGGCCGCCCG
>CAZHAO010000139.1:0-5678 GCA_964530375.1 uncultured Methanotrichaceae archaeon | reverse complement strand
GAGTTCGCCGACCGGGAGGTGAACAGGGGCTTCTCCGGCGGCGAGGTGAAGAGGTCGGAGATGGTCCAGCTCCTCGCCCAGGAGCCGGACTTCGTGATGCTCGACGAGCCCGACTCGGGGGTCGACCTGGAGAACATCAAGGTGATAGGCCGGGCGATAAACACCCTCACTCAGAAGGATCTGAAGCCGAGCGCTCGGACCAAGTCCGGAGTGATCATCACCCACTTCGGCCACATCCTCGACTACATGGCGACGGACAAGGCCCACGTCATGATCGAGGGGACGATCGTCTGCTCGGGAGGCCCGAGGGAGATTTTGGAACAGATCAAGGCCAACGGATACGAGGGGTGCGCTGCATGTCTATGTCCCGTCTAGAGGAGAAGGCGAAGAAGGCCGCCGACAAGAAGGCCGCCCTAGGGACGGACGTTGATATCGAGAGCTACGACTCCGAGCCCGAGGAGTTCGGCGAGATCGAGGCGCTGGAGATGCTTCCCGAGGACGTCCAGACCGCCGCCCTCAGCGCCGGGGTCAGCCTCTCGGGCGAGTCGGCCGGCGACTACTTCCAGGTCGACCAGTCCGCTGTCCATCGGGTCTCCTCCGTCGAGGGGGTCGAGGTGATGGAGATAGGAGCTGCCCTCAAAAAGCACAGCTACCTCGAGGACTACTTCTGGAAGCTCGTCCCCATCGACGCCGACAAGTTCACCGCCGACGTGGGGATGCACCCCCCGGCGGGCTACTTCATCAGGGCGAAGCCCGGCACCAAGACCGTATTTCCCCTCAAGACGTGCCTCTTCATGGGCGGCAAAAACAAGCGGCAGAGGGTCCACAACGTCGTCATCGCCGAGGAGGGGTCCGAGCTTCACATCATCACCGGCTGCACCACCCCATCCCACGCGGGCCGAGGCCTCCACCTGGGCGTCTCCGAGGTCTACGTCAAAAAGAACGCCCACGTCACCTTCACCATGGTCCACAACTGGGGCGAAGATATCGAGGTGAGGCCGAGGGGCGCAAGCCTTGTGGAGGCGGGAGGGTCCATCTCCGAGAACTACATCACCCTCACCCCGGTAAAGAGCCTCCAGGCCTTCCCCACCGCCAACCTCGTCGGCGAGGGGGCGGTCGCCAGCTTCAACACCATCATGTACGCCCGCAGGGGCAAGATCGACATAGGAAACCAGACGATCCTCGCCGCCCCAAAAGCCAGCGCCGAGTCTATCGCCAGGGTCGTATCCACCGGCGGCGAGATCATCAACCGGGGCCGGATGGTGGGCAAGGTCCCCGACATCAGGGCCCACGTCGAGTGCGTCGGCCTGATCCTCACCGAGAAGGGGAGGATCTACTCCATCCCTGAGCTGGACGGCTGGTGCGGGGGCCTCGACATGTCCCACGAGGCGGCCGTCGGGAAGATCTCCCAGGTGGAGCTGGAGTACCTGATGGCTCGGGGACTCTCCACCGACGAGGCCACCAGCGTCATCGTGAGGGGCTTCCTCGACGTCGAGATCAAGGGCCTTCCCCCCGCCCTCAAGGAAGAGATCCAGAAGATCACAAAGCTCGAGGAGATCCACGGAGGCTCCTGAGCCGGAAAAAGAGCTTCAGATCAAAGAGGCGAAAAGAGGGGCGATCTGTTCGGCGAGGTCGTCCCTGTTCATTTCGGTGACGACGAAAAGCGAAAACTCCTCTCGGATCCTCTTCGCGAGGGGGTGGCTGGACCTGGCGTGGACGACGACGAGCATCGGCTTATCAGACACCAGGGCCGCCTCCACCGCTTTGGCGAACCTCTCGGAGGATAGCTCCATCGGCCCCACCTCGTCGATCACCACCAGCTCTGCCTCTCTGATCGCCCTCTCAATCGCTCCCGCCCCGACCTCCTCCAGGTCCCGGAGGTTGATTCTGTATTTTCCGAGCCTCGGCCCCTCTCCGTCGACCGAGGCGAGGGTTCCGACTCCGCCGGTCAGAAGGTCCAGAAGCTCGAAGCCGGTCCTCCCTCCATCGCGCCGGACCTCCCGGGCCAGGACCCCGCCCGCCCGGCAGCCTAGCCTGTCGAGGATCTTCGCAAGAAGCGTCGACTTTCCCGCCCTCGGCGCGCCGGTTAAGGCAACTCGTCCGGACATATCTCAGACCTCACCCGCTCGACGAACCTGCTGAGGCTCTCGACGTCTTTTATCTCCCGGCGGACCATCCTCTTCAGCCGCTCCCTCGTCTCGACGTCGACCTTGGCCCTCGTGCCCTGGAAGTGTTGACCCATCCTCCGTGCCAGCTCCTCCCCCGCCCGGTCCCAGTCGGTGAGGATCACGACCTCTCTGTAATTCCGGGCCGCCTTCTCGGCCACCTCCAGGGCGGGCCTCCGGGAGGCCCTGACGATCGGCCCTCTCACCCCCAGGTCTCTAAGGGACTGCTCGTCCCTCTCTCCCTCAACGATCACAGCCGCCCCTTCCTCGGAGGCCTCGACGAGGGATTCGATCAGCTCCTCCAGGGAGTCGGGATCGAGGCTAGGCTTTCTGGTCCGGGGCTCGCGACCTTTTCGGAGGGGTCTATTTCTTCTGCTCATGATATCAGGCCGCTTCTATCGAGAACCTGCCAGCAGCTTCTCGGCCTCGTCGACATCGATCCCCAAAACCAGGACGGTCTTCCGGGAGCTCTTCTGGCCAGAGGTCACAGAGACCCTTTCGGCGGATATGCCGAAGAGGTCGGATATCGTCCTTTCAAGCTGGTGGTTAGCCCTCCCTTTCGTCGGTCTCTCGGTGAGCTTCGCCTCAATGGCCCTCCGCCAGGGGTTATAGCCGGAGGGGACGAGAAGCTTGCTCGATCCTGGAGCCACCTCGAACCTTATGAGAACCCCTTTGGGGTGGGTGTCGATCGCCTCCCGGATCTGGCTATTCATGAATAGAAAAGCGCCTCCGCGGCGACTTAAAGCTTTGCACCTGATTGAAATAAAAAGCGATGGTAGGTGGAGGTTTTGGGCGGAGGTTGTCGGGGGCGTCTAGCGCCGCCAGGCCGGACCGATCAAACCGCCCCCGACCCCCTCTCCTTCGTCCTCGCCCTGATCACGTCCACCACGGGACTGACGAAGATCCCAGCCCGTCCACCCTCTCTGGCGGGATTATGGCTTCAACCCTCATCGACGCCATCCACCTCCATCGCGGGAATCCGGCTTCTCGTCGTCTTCGTCGCGGCGCCTCGACCTCTGGCCGTCACATTGATCAGCTTTCCCGGTCGGTTTAAAGCAGAGGCAGGTACTTTTCGATCTCCCACCTGCTGACGTCGGTCCTGAAATCGTCCCACTCGATCTTCTTCGATGCTATGAAGTTGGTGAAGACGTGGTCTCCGAGGGTCTCCCTCATCAGGTCGCTCTTCTCCGTCAGCATCAGGGCCTCGATGAGGCTTCCCGGGAGGGAGGTGATCCCGGCCTTCTCCTTCTCCGCCTCGGTCATCTTGAAGATGTCCCGCTCGATCGGCTCGGGAAGCTCGCGCTTGTTCTTGATGCCATCTATGCCGGCGGCGAGCATCACCGCGAAGGCGAGGTACGGGTTTGCGCCGGGGTCGGGGCTCCTGTACTCGATACGGGTGGCGTTCTCCTTTCCGGGCTTGTACATCGGCATCCGGACCAGGGCCGACCTGTTCCTCCGCGCCCAGGATATGTATACGGGAGCCTCGTATCCGGGGACGAGCCGCTTGTAGGAGTTGACCCACTGATTGGTGACGGCCGTGATGACGGGCGCGTTCTTGAGGAGGCCCGCTATGTAGTGCTTGCCCATGTCGGAGAGGTGATACTTGTCTCCGGGGTCGAAGAAGGCGTTCCTGTTCCCCTTGAAGAGGGACTGGTGGACGTGCATCCCCGTCCCGTTCTCGCCGAAGATCGGCTTCGGCATGAAGGTGGCGTAGTAGCCGTGCTGCTGGGCGATCTCCTTGACAACGATCCGATAGGTCATCACGATGTCGGCCATCTTCTGGGCCTCCTGGTACCGGAGGTCGATCTCGTGCTGGGAGGGGGCCACCTCGTGGTGGCTGTACTCGACGTTGATCCCCATCGACTCCAGGGTCAGGATCGTATCTCGACGGAGGTTGCTCCCGGCGTCCATGGTGGTCATGGCGTCGAAGTAGCCGCCCTTGTCCAGGATCTCGGTCGACTGGTCGTTCCTGAAGTAGAAGTACTCCAGCTCCGGGCCGACGTAGTAGTCGTAGCCCATATCCTTCAGAGCCGCCAGGTTCCTCTTGAGAACGTACCGAGGGTCGCCCTCGTAGGGGCTTCCGCTGGGCTGGAGGATGTCGCAGAACATCCTGCCGACGTTCTGCCCCTCCTTCGCCCTCCAGGGGAGGATGGTGAAGGTCTCGGGGTCGGGCTTGGCCACCATGTCGCTCTCTTCGATCCGGGCGAAACCCTGGATCGAAGAGCCGTCAAAGCCCATCCCCTCCTCGAAGGCCCCCTCCAGCTCCGAGGGAGAGATCGCAAAGCTCTTGGGGAGCCCCAGAATATCTGTGAACCACAATCGGACGAACTTGACGCCCTTTGCTTCAATCGCCTCAAATACCTTATCTTTGCTGGACGGCGTTACCATCTGTTTTTTGCCTCCACGCCTAAACCAGGGTCCTGGAGATTTATATCTGTTTGAGACGAGTTCACAAAAGTTATGAAGATTTAAGAGTAAAGTCCTTCGACTTTGATGAAAGCTGCATCAGAAAGACAAAAGGGCCCCGCTGAAAGGGAGATTTGAGGGGAAAAGAGAGATCTCTTGATCTCTAACTTACTGCTTACGATTATTTAGACCTTGGCATCTTCCTTCTCCGCCGCCTTCACCATCCCCCACAGCACCTCGTTCGCCGGCGCCTCCATCCCATGCCTCCTCGCGCGATCGAGGACGAAGCCGTTTATCGCGTCGATCTCCGTTTCCCTCCCCCGGAGGACGTCCTGGAGCATGCTGGAGGTGTTGGCGGCCGTGCTCTCGGCGATGGCCCGGACGAACTCGACGACCTCCAGCTCATCGAACCTCTCCCCCTCCTTCTCAGCGACGGCGACGCACTCCCCGACGATCCTCTCGACGACCGGCGCGAGATGGGGCGAGAGGACGATCCCGTTCTTCTCCCGGGTCAGGGCGGTGATGGGGTTTATGACGGCGTTGGCGAAGAGCTTCATCCACTGCTGGCGCCGGAAGTCCTGCGCGAACTCCGCGAGAAAGCCCTTCTCTGCGAGCCGGGCCCCGATGAACTGCCTCACGTCTTCGCCGATCCCGGCCTCGAAGACCGTCTTTCCCCTCCCCTTCAGCTCGATCCTCCCGTCAGCTGAGAAGACGACGCCAATGGAGGTGATCCCCTCGAAGATGCGGCCGTCGGGGAGGGCGAACCTCTCCCGGTTGCCCATCCCGTTCATCAGGAGGATGAACCGGGCGTCCGAGAGCTTCCCCGCCAGGAGGCCCGATTCCTTCAGCTCCTTCGCGACCCCTGGCAGGGAGTGGGTCTTGACGGTGACGAAGACGACCTCGGGAGCGAACTCCGACTTCGCGAATTCGCCGAGGCCCGCGAAAGCGTGGCTGAAGCGGATTGAGAGGGGCCTCTCCCCCGGGGCAAAAGAGACCTCCAGGCCCCGGGCCCTGATCCTCTCGATGTGGCCGGGCCTCCCCAGGAGGGCCACGTTATCGGCGGTGAGGGATCTTTTCTCTTCCCCCTCCTCTCCCCTCCCCCCCCCC
>CAZHAO010000138.1:0-5678 GCA_964530375.1 uncultured Methanotrichaceae archaeon | reverse complement strand
GACGTCCTTCATCGTCGCAGCCGGTGAAGATGGCCGAGCCGTCCGACAGTTCGACGAGAGCGGCGTGAACCCGCTCCGCGAGGGTGATGCCATCGGTGAGCTTCGGCGCCGGACGGCTGCCTCCCAGGACGAACCGCGCCACCGTGGGGCCACCCGTCGCCATGCTGCGAAGGGCATCTGAGGCATATCTATGCGAGCGGCGGTGTTCCGTCTCATCAAAGACGGAGAGTTCCGATCTTGCGGGATGGACGACGCTCTCTTCAAAAGACAGGCTGGTGCAGACTGCTTCAAAGTTCTTTTCCATCTCCAAGAACTCGGATAAGCTCTCCTCATCGCCAGGTCCGGATGAACTCAATCTTCCCTCCCCGCTGAGAGATATAATGCTCTCAGATCTTGCCGGCCACGCCGTCCCTCATCGGTCAAATTTTAGGTCTGTTCTGAGATAAAAGGCTAATTTCGCTCTGCCAATACCTTTCGGAAAAACACCTGTTAAGGTGATCTCTGTGACGTTTATCACGACCTATCCTCGGTGCTCTCGTCCTGGCGAGGCGGAGGCCGGTCCTGATCTGCGATGGGAGGAGGCGGTCGGTGGGGAATCTAATCGGCGTGGTCGACGGGCTGAATCGATATCGAATCGATATAAACCTTGAGCATCCCCCTCACAAGGACTCAATTTTTAACTGCCGACGATCGGTCATATCAGGCCTTAACTATATACGCTCCAACTGAAATTCTCTATTCAGGAGCATGCTCGTCTTACACGCTGTCTGGGATACGGCTCGCTTTTACCTCTGGGCAGAGTCGTCGGTGCTTCCGCTGACGGTTCCATCATCTCGGGGGCGGCAGCCGACAAAATCGAAACCCAGACCTCATCCCTTCTCCGTCCCGGGCAAGATGCTCAGCGAAGAGTTGGCTGACATCTTCGGACATCTGCCCTCTGGGATAGAGACTAGAACTTTCAGGCTGCCTGCAACGAAAAAGGGGCCGCTTCCGTCACCATGGCTCGTCAGAGACGATGTCGTTCTTGAACAGCCCTCCGGCCTCTTTCCCTGGTACACTGAAACTCTGACCTTCGATCCCTATCCGGCTCTCAATCTGCTCCTCGATCTGCCCGTTCATCCGCCTCACGGAATAGCATTCGGGAGCTCACTCCAATTTTGGATTCTGGCTGCACGGTTCTCTCTTGAGATAGTAGCTCGGGGGCAGTATGCTCCTGCGGTAAGAGATGGCATTGCTCTCTGGGTTCCGATAATCGACGAGGAAGACCAGAACCGACTCCAAATGCTATCGAAGGCCCTTCCACCCAGCTGCCTGGCCTTTGAGGAGCAAAGCAGACCAGGAAGTAGATCGAGAGAAAAATACGAGTCGAAAGCCCTTAAACTGGTCATCAGCTTCATCAACGCGAAAGTTGATGCCTTTGTGCGCAGATCCCTCATCACAGAAAAAATCCAGCTAAGGCCACCCCTAAGTGAGCAAACATCCGATACGCTTTCGCTCCAATTCCTTCATGCCCTCGTCGATGAAGATTCGATACTTGAAGCCACAATCGATGAATTGAACGCCTTCTCTAAGAAGATCCAATTTTGGCACTCTCATCTCAAGCCCGTATCGCCAAACTCGCCTTTTCGTACCTGTTTCAGGCTGGATGCGCCCTCGGGCCAGGAGAAGGACGGCGGGATATGGCAGGTCCGCATCTTCCTTCAGGCAAAAGACGATAAAAGCCTCATCGTTCCCGCAGAAGAGGTCTGGAGGGCCCGATCCGATACCGCAACGTTCCTCAAAAGAAAGATCAAAAATCCGCAGGAGCTGCTCCTGGCGGACCTGGGCAATGCATCCCGAATCTCGCCTCATATTGAAATGTGCCTCCAAGACGCTTGCCCGTCAGGCATAGAGCTTGGAAGGGAGGAAGCTTACTCGTTTCTGCGCGAATCCGCACCCCTCCTGGAACAGAACGGCTTTGGCGTCCTCCTTCCGTCCTGGTGGGAAAAGCCCGGTGGACGCCTCGGCCTGAAGCTCAGGCTGATCGATCCCGAAGACGAGGTCGAAGGGGATCGTCCCATCAGCCGGGGGCTCTTTGGCCTGAAATCGATCGTGAAGTACGACTTTGTGGTGGCTCTCGGTGATGCAACCCTCACCGAGATGGAGCTTCGCGAGCTGATCGATCTAAAAGTTCCTCTGGTCCGGGTCCGCGGAGAATGGGTGGAGCTTCCGCCAGATGACATCGAGGCTGCGATACGGTTCTTCGAGAAGAAACGCGAGGAGGGCGGAGGCGAGATCTCCTTAGAGGATGCGATCCGGCTCGGGCTTGGTGCGGAGACGATCGGTGGCGACCTTCCTGTAGTGAAAGTCGAGGCAGAAGGCCGCATCGGCGATATGCTGAGCCGCCTCTCCGGAAAAGGCGAGATCGAGGCGGTCAACGTGCCATCTGGCTTCATGGGAACCCTCCGCGACTACCAGGCCAAGGGCTTATCATGGCTCAGCTATCTGCACAACCTGGGATTTGGGGCTTGCCTTGCAGACGATATGGGGCTTGGCAAGACCATCGAGCTCATCGCCTTCCTTCTCCACGAAAGAGCCGTTGAAGAGCTATCTGATCCCACCCTCCTGATATGCCCCATGTCGGTAGTTGGAAACTGGCAGCGGGAGCTGGAGCGGTTCGGACCATCGTTGAAGGTGATGATCCATCACGGCCCCGATAGACGATCTCGGGCCGACTTTGAAAGAGACGCGAAACGCCATGATATCGTCATCACCACATTCGCAACGGCACAGCGGGACGAGGACGCTTTGGCCAGGGTATCCTGGCATACCGTCGTCCTTGACGAGGCCCAGAACATCAAAAACCCGGCCGCAAAGCAGACCAGGGCTGCGAAGAGGCTCAAGGCCGACCAGAGGATCGCCCTCACCGGAACTCCGGTGGAGAACCATCTCTCTGAACTATGGTCGATCATGGACTTTCTCAACCCCGGCTACCTGGGCTCTGCCCAGAAGTTCCACGAGAACTTCGCCCTGCAGATCGAGAAGTATCGGGATCTGGACAGGGCAGAACGGCTCCGACGTATGACCCAGCCCTTCATACTTCGGCGTCTGAAGACGGATCCCGCCATCATCAGGGACCTCCCCGACAAGGTTGAGTCGAAGATCTACTACCACCTCACCCCCGAGCAGGCCACCCTCTACGGGGCCGTGGTCGAAGATATGCTGGCCAAGATCGAATCCTCGGAGGGCATCGAGCGGCGGGGTCTGGTTCTTTCGGCACTGACCAGGCTGAAGCAGATCTGCAACCATCCAGCCCTCTTCCTCCAGGATGGAAGCCAGCTGGACGGCCGCTCCGGAAAGCTGACCCGGCTGGAAGAGATGCTGGAAGAGGTGATTGCCGAAGGTGATAAGGCGCTGATCTTCACTCAGTTCGCGGGGATGGGTGCCATGCTCAGACACCATATCCAGGATAAGCTCGGGCAGGAGGTGCTCTTCCTCCACGGCGGAACCCCGAAGAAAAAGCGAGACGCTATGATCCGGCGGTTCCAGTCCGATGGGCTCAATGGACCGCCCCTCTTCATCCTATCCCTCAAAGCTGGGGGGTTCGGCCTCAATCTCACTGCTGCCAACTACGTATTCCACTTCGATCGGTGGTGGAACCCGGCCGTCGAAAACCAGGCCACAGATCGAGCGTTCAGGATCGGCCAGAATAAGAACGTCTTCGTCAACAAGTTCGTCTGTATGGGAACGCTGGAGGAGAGGATCGATAAGATGATCGAGGATAAGAAGGAGCTTGCAGATTCGGTCATCGGGTCGGGCGAAGCGTGGCTGACGGAGCTGTCTTATGATGAGCTTCGAGATATTTTGGCTTTGAGCCGTGAGGCTATCGAGAAATAAATCTTATGGAGGTGATCGATGATGAGCGGCTACTGGGGGTACTATAGATCTGAAAGGCCTAAGGAGGTCGAAGACGGCATAAAGACAAAGAGCAGACGGGGTGCCATCGGAGAGAAATGGTGGTCGAAACGATGGGTTGCCCTCCTGGAATCCTTCAAGATGGGGGCGAGGCTCGATCGAGGACGCTCTTATGCCAGGAAGGGTCAGGTCATCTCCATCGACGTCCAGAAGGGGCGGGTGAGATCCAAAGTTCAGGGAACGCAATCAAAGCCCTACGATATCGAGATCCGATTTGCCCAGATCGCCGAGGCCGAGTGGGACAGAGCGATAGAAGCCATGGCCTCGAAGGCGATCTTCGCGGCAAAGCTTCTATCTGGAGAGATGCCAGCAGATATCGAGGACGCGTTCGTCGAGGCTGGAAGCTCCCTATTTCCCGGCAGAAAGGATATCAAGACAAGCTGCTCCTGTCCGGACTGGGCGGACCCCTGCAAGCATATCGCAGCGGTATATTACCTCATGGCAGAGAAGTTCGACGAGGATCCGTTTCTCATATTCGAGCTTCGGGGTAAGACGAAGGAGGAGATCATCGAGGCTCTGCGAAGACGGCGCATCTCCGTGGCAGAAGATGATGGAGCCGAAGCAGAAGACGAAGGTCCATCATCTCCGGATGAGATGCCTTCGGAAGAACGTCTGGACGAGTTCTGGGAATTGGGCGACGGGCTGGAACTGGTCAATCCTCGTCCACGACCACCAGAGGTCACAAACGCCGTCCTCAAAAGGCTCGGAGATGCGCCCATTTCCATAGGTGACGCCAATCTTGCGTCCTTCCTTCCGAGGGCATACGAAGTCGCGGGTCGAGCGGCGTTGGATAAGGCCGCACGGAACGGATATCGGGATATTGGGGCCGACGGAGTCCAAGAGTAGGAAGATCAACTATCCGAACGTCGTATCACCATCGTAGATCTCGGCTCCGAGCTCCAGAGCTTCCTTTGCCGCGGCGATATCTTTCATGAGAAATATCCGCTCTTTTGGAGTCTCCGAATCCCCCGTTATTCTTCTTGAAGGACCAGTCCTTCCCGACCTCGACTTCGGCGAGACAGGGTATAACCTTCATCGCCTTTCCCGTCATTGCTGAGATTGGGTAGTCTACCGCAATCGAGTTGATCTCGCCATCTCAGATCAGATGGGCAGCATGAGGAGGTCGATTGTATCCGATCGGTCCTCAAGAGCACCACCATGCTGGATAAGGTCTCATGTTGTGGTTTTTCACGCTCGACAACTCATTATAGGTAGACTACCTGAGATTGGGGCAGGGGCAAAGGGTCGGCAGCACCCCGCACCCACGACCTCGCCAATACCAAAAGGTTTAATAGCATTCAACTCCACTGCATACTGGAAATGGTCTCTGGGTTAATAAGCCCCTTTGATGGCATCTCAAAGGCCGTTCGACCCAGGCGGATGGATAAAGCCGTGCCCAACCCAGGGCATAGCAACGATAGAATCGATATGCATCGATGAGGCGGCTTCCCGATATCGAAAATTCTTTGAGGCCCTCAAAATGGCCGAGATTTTTACACGAACCTCCCCTCAAAAAACCCATCGATATCAGCCGGCACGTTTGAAAAAATCGTCCGTGCAGAGCCTATGCATATCGATTTTGGCCAAAAAAGGTACTCTCTTATGTATAGAAAGGTAGAAGTGCGGGAGGCTCGTGTAAAATGGATTTTTTTCGCTATGCATCGAGGTTACAAAATGCTTGCCCTTACCTTACCATGACCTCCGGGTCGTGGCCCCATTGAAAC
>CAZHAO010000137.1:0-5841 GCA_964530375.1 uncultured Methanotrichaceae archaeon | reverse complement strand
AGGGGGATGTTCCCCGTGACGACGAAGCTCGGAAATATCCCTGCCGCCTCCAGCTCGTCCATCGAGCCGATCCTGAAGATCTCGTCGGCGTTGCTCTCGACCCTCCGGTCTATCCCCAGCATCTCCAGGGTCCCCTTGCTGAGGGCGTACCCGGCAGACCGGATGGGGGAGTAGAAGTAGTGGATGTAGTACCGGGTTCCCAGGATGAACTCCTGGATGGTGTGCCGCTGGGAGGGGTCGACCTTGCTCAGGTATTCGCCCTTGCTCTTGGATATGAAGAAGCCCTTGCCGCCTTTGGCGCCGTGATACTTGACGATCACCGGCCGATCGATCTCCTCGGGGGTCGCAAACCTCATGGGAAGGTCGATCCCCGCCTTGAGGAGCCATTCCCGCTCCATCTCCCGGTCGCTCTCCCATGCGAGGGACTTCCGGTTCCCGAAGGTCGGAACCGGCATATTCTCGAACCTCTCGGCCCCCAGGTACTCCACCAGGGACCCGTGAGGCACTACGATCGCGTTCTCGTCCACGAGCCGGTCGCTCTCCTCCAGAAGGGCGCCGTAGCCGTCCAGGCTGAGAAAGGAGTCCGGCTTTGCCAGGGGGAAGGCGTCGTAGAACTTGGGCGGCCGGCCCAGGCATATCCCCAGGGTCTTGAACCCCTCCTGGCGAGCCCCATGAAATATCTGGAGACTGCTATGAGAGCATACTGTAGCAATAGTTAACTCTTTTTGGTTGTATCCTTCCAGAATTTCTTGTATTTTGCTCTTGTCTATCATATATATAACCTTTGGAACGGAATGACATGATCCAGGGGTACATAAGGCCTTCGACAGGACCAGAATTGAAGAGAAAAGTGGTGGATGGATCGACCATCGTGATATCATGGGCGCCATGCGCTTTCCCAGAATAAGTTAAAATATCTTCGGAGAGACCCCCTATCATGCGCGCTTCATTCAGGAGAGATACCGCGGAGACCGAGATCGAAGTCTCCCTGGACCTCGAAGGGTCCGGATCTTACGATGTCCAGACGGGAGTTCATCTCCTCGACGAGATCCTCAAGATCCTCGCCCAGGCGTCGGGGTTCGACATCGAGGTCAGGGCTCGAGGAGACCTCGTTACCGGAGATCACCACACCGTCGAGGACGTCGCCATCGCCTTGGGCCAGGCGATGGCCAGGCTCGCCGAGGCGGGGATCGGAAGCTCCTCTGTCCCCTCCGGCGATGCCCTGGCCTTTGCTGCCGTGCGGTTTGGGGCTCCGGGATATCGGGACGACCTCAGCTTCCAGGCCGCCTCCTTGGAGGGGATGCAGCTGGAGAACCTCGGCCACTTCATGAGGACCCTCGCCTTCAACGGGAGGTTCACCCTTCATCTGGGAGCCTCCGGTGGCGACGACTGGCAAAAGGTCGAGGCTCTGACCCTAGCTCTGGGGAGGGCCCTGAGGAGGGCGGTCGCGGACGGAAGGAGAAACGGCGAATAAAGAGCTGAAATAGCCGATCTAAAAGACGATACGAATACAGGAGAGATACAAATAGACGGGACGCGATTCAAGTGGAGCCGGAACTCTGCTGGATCGGCTCGATGAAGATCTCCGAGGTGGCTATGGCGTTGCCGCCCTTCGCCGTGTTTATGGAGATGACGATTATGTTCCTCACGTCGATGTCCATGTAATTGACGTCAGTCGGGGCCGCCTGGAACTGACCAGTGCTGGTGACTGTGCTTCGTCTATCGGTATTGATCGCCACCACCGCCTCCAAGCTCTCCTCATCTTCAGGATCGTCGAAGAAGGTGACGCCGGTCGCATCCGAGAGGGAAAATCCTGAGGTGGCGCTTCTGCTCAAATCGTCTGTGCTCAAAATGCCCAGCTTGATCGATGAGCCTGGTTTTGCGAAATCCTCGTGAAAGCCCCTGACCTGATCGAGGGCATCAGGATAGCTCGGCTCCGCTATTGCAGGAAACTTATCCGCCGATGCGACGGCGCCCGCCGAGCCAAAAATGAGGATTGTGCCCATCAGCGCGAGGCTGATGAGCCGCCAATTGTTCTCCATCTTCTCAACTATTGCTGGTTTTCTCTCTTGGCAAACCTTACTTCGAGCAAACGGGAGGCACTTGTTGGGAACACTGCTTCGAATCAACGGTTATGCTGTTGGTCGCAGTAGAACCGCCGGTCGCCGTAGCGAACTGGTTTCCAGAGGAAATCCTCTCGATGTTTATCACTCTGGTATCAATCTTATAAACCGGCACACAGGTACAGTTCCCATCAACCGACGTTTCGAAATATCCCCCAGCCTGCTGATCTTTCGTAATATCGAGGGCGTTGGAAGCGTCTCCTCCCCAAAAGCCGAGTGCACTCTGCGTTCCTGAACTGACCGAGTCGAGGTTCATGTTCTCCGGCCAGGCGCCAAAGGACATGTCGGCAACTTGGAAGTCTGCCGGCCCGCTGCTACACTGTGCCATCGCTGGAACGGCAAAAAATGCCACAACCAGCACTAATAGCGCTGCAAATTTCTTCGTGGTCTCACCCCTTCATTGCTTGAAGTTGATTATAAGTTAGGCATCAGTCATATTTGTATTTTTTGGTACTAAGCAGCCTAAAGGTGCGGGGCTCGAATTTCCCGATGCCCACTTCTGGTGGCGTCATCGACTACACTTCATCTCTGTCGATTCAAATCGAGCGAAAAGCAGCCGATCATCTGGGACCTTCCAAGATCCACTGATGATAACTACATGCTCCTGATGGAGTCGGATGCCCGCCCGATCCGCTGCCGGCATTCGGGCGGGCAACTGATGACCAACTTTGTCGGAATGCTTCACCTCACGCTTCTTGCGCCCGCCTCCAGGATCTCCAGGTTGAGGGGTATAAGCTTCGGCTTCTTGGCGAAGGTCCGCTTGAAAGCCCCGCCGAAGGCCTCCCGAGGAAGGCCGAGGTCGCCTCTCTCCATCAGAGCGCCGAACATGGCGGTGTTGGTGGCCTGTTCCACCCCTCGAGAGAGGGCGATCTCCGTCGCCGGGACCGGTATCGCCACGACCCCCTCCGGCGCCTCGAAGGCTCCGGCCAGGGAGTCGTAGAGGATGAGGCCGCCCTTTTTGACGTCAGCGGCGAACTTCTCGAGAGAGGGCCGGTTGAAGGCGACGAGGACGTCGGGATTGTCGACGACGGGTGAGCCTATCCTTTCCCCCGAAATCACGACGGAGCAGTTCGAGGTACCGCCTCTCTGCTCGGGGCCGTAGTCGGGGTACCAGGAGACAAACCGGCCAGATCGATATGCTGCCTGGGCGAGGGCGAGCCCCATGCTGAGGACGCCCTGGCCGCCGAACCCCGCGATCTTGACCCCTTTCGCCTTGAACTCGGGGTCGTGCAGAACCTCGATCGACTCCTCCGCAGCGGTGCCGAAGATCCGATCGAGGGAGGCCTTCGAGAAGTCGCTATCTCTCCTCTCGATCGGCTCCGTCTCGCCGGATCGGTCCCTGAACCTCTTCAGGGGAAACTCCCGCTCCATCTCCTCGTTTATGAACCTCTCCATCCCCTTCACGTCCATCCTGAGGATGGTGGGGCAGGGCGAGAGGAACTCGACGAAGGCGTATCCCTTCTTGTCCCTCTGGATCTCAAGAGCCCTCCTCACGGCGCGACGGGCCTTGCGGATTTGGTTTATGTTCGAGAGGGAGACCCGCTCGATGAAGACGGGGGCCTTCAGGGTGTCGAGAAGCTCGCAGATGTGGATGGGGTAGCCGGAGTCCCGGGGGTCCCTGCCGGCTGGGGTCGTCGCGGTCACCTCGCCCACCAACGTCGTCGGGGCCATCTGGCCTCCGGTCATCCCGTAAACTGTATTGTTCACGAAGAAGACCGCCATCTTCTCGCCCCGGTTTGCGGCCTGGACCGTCTCGTTGAGGCCGATGGAGGCGAGGTCGCCGTCCCCCTGGTAGGAGATGGGGATGGCGTCGTCCTCGGCTCGGGATATCCCCGTCGCGATGGCAGGAGCCCTCCCGTGAGCCGCCTGGACGTGGCCGCAGTCGAGGTAGTAGTAGGCGAAGACGGCGCACCCCACGGGGCTCAAGACGACGCACCGGTCCTGGATGCCGAGGTCTGCCATGGTGTCCGCTATCATCTTGTGCAAAATCCCGTGGCCGCAGCCGGGACAGTAGTGGGTGGCCGTCGGCGCGGAGCCCCCCTTCCTCTCAAAGACGCCGTAAAACCCCGCAGGTCCTATGACCTTCTCTTTTGCTGCCATTCTAGGCCACCTCCTTTATCCTCTCAAGGATCTGATGGCGCTGGATGAGGTTTCCACCATACCGCGAGACGAGAGCGACGTCTTTGCACCCCGTGGCGAGCCTTATGTCGTCTCTCATCTGGCCGTCGCTCATCTCGACGGAGATGAAGCTGCAACCCCCGTCGGCGAGGGCCAAGAGCTCCTCCGAGGGGAAGGGAAAGAGGGATATCGGCCTGAAGAGGCCGGTCCTGACGCCCTCCTTCCGGGCGGCATCCGCCGCTGACTTTGCGATCCTGCTGCTGATCCCATAGGAGACGATGATCACGTCGGCGTCCTCAGTCCTGTACTCCTCGAATTCGACCTCGTTCTTCCTTATCCGATCGTACTTGGCCTGGAGCTTGAGGTTGTGCTCTTCGAGCTCTTTGAAGTCGAGGTCGATGGAGGTGACCAGGTTTCCTCTCGTTTCCCTGTTGCCGCAGACGGCCCAGGAGGTGTCGATCACGGGCTCGATCGCCTCTTCCGGAAAGTTCAAGGGCTCGATCATGTGGCCCAGGACCCCGTCGGCCAGGATCACGGCCGGGTTTCTGTACTTGAAGGCGAGATCGAAGCCCTTGATGGTGAAGTCGCACATCTCCTGGACTGAGTTTGGGGCCAGGACTATGTTCTTGTAGCACCCGTGCCCCCCGCCTTTGACCGCCTGGTTGTAGTCGGACTGCTCCGGCCCTATGTTTCCAAGGCCAGGCCCTGCTCTCGCTATGTCCACGACGACGCAAGGAAGCTCCGCCCCGGCGAGGTAGGATATCCCCTCCTGCTTCAGGCTCATCCCCGGCCCCGATGAGGCTGCCAGAACCCGGTGGCCCGCAGCCGCCGCCCCGTAGACCATGTTTATGGCCGCCTCCTCCGACTCCGCCTGAACGAACTTTCGTCCCACCATCGGGAAGAGCTTCGAGGCCTCGTGGAGTATCTCGCTGGCGGGAGTTATGGGGTAGCCGAAGTAGCAGTCACATCCGGCGTACATCGCCCCCACGATCACGGCGCTGTTTCCATCAACTAGCTGGGCTGGCATCTTTTATTCCTCCTCGAACTTCTCCTTTGACGGTATGTGAACCTCGATGGCGAAGGGCTCGGGACAGGTGTAGTAGCAGTTGCCACAGCCGATGCACCCCTCTCCCGAATATACGGCGAACCGGTAGCCTCGGGCGTTCAGATCGTCTCCGAGCGCGAGGACGTTGGCGGGACAGGCGACGACGCACCTCTCACAGGCCTTGCACTCCAGGGCGTTTATGACAGGATAGGGCTTGTCCTTCTCCCTGATCTCGACCCTTCTTATCTTTCCGCTGATCGTCTTTGGAAGCTCGTCGGCGAACTCGACTATCCTCGGGTACTTGTAGGGGGCGGTGATCTCTTTGACGTGGTTTTGGAGCTCAACCTTCAGCTCTTCCGACGGAGCATATCCCTTCGTCAGGACCACCGTCGCCTTCACCACCTGGCCCCTCAGCTTGTCGGGAACCCCGGTGATGGCGCACTCCAGGACGGCGGGGTGGGTGAGGAGGGCGCTCTCCACCTCGAAGGGGCCGACCCGGTAGCCGGAGCTCTTGATGATGTCGTCGGCCCTCCCGACGAACCAGAAGTATCCGTC
>CAZHAO010000136.1:0-5879 GCA_964530375.1 uncultured Methanotrichaceae archaeon | reverse complement strand
AAGGACCGGACGAGACAATCGCATGAGGATCTCAGTGGAGTTATTCAACACAGCAGGCCAGGCATAAAGTCTTATAGGCGTTAGCGCATTTATTTCATCTTATTTAGTCGTTCCCCTCCAACTTAAAATCTGTCCGATACAATCTGCGACCGTTCCCTCTCGCAATCCGCCCGGATCGCCTCGATCATCGCGTCGTCTGCCTCCACCACCATCACGTCGACGTAGTTGCAGTCCTTGCAATTGGAGACCTTCCCGACATAGCCCCCGGTCTCCGGACACATCTCGGAGCTGCTACAGACCGGGCTTCTTCTTCTATGGTACGTGTTTAGCTCCCCCTGAATCGATTACCCGATGTTGGTTCTTGTCATTGAATTCACGCCGACAAACATCGTGCGGCAAGTTGAAAAACGATATCTACCGCCGCAGTTCACTCGATATTAAATCAACGAAACTGGCAACGTGAGAGCCAAAAAATGGCTTTGACGATGCTGATTGACGTGAGCTAAACACATACCTTCTATGAAGATATCCCATCTCAGGACAGTTCTGGCCGGAGTCTCCGCCGGGTTCGCGATGAACCTGGCGATGCTCCTCACATTTCGGTTGATTGGATTCAGCAGCAACGCCGACGGAATCCTCCTGGACCCGGCTTCAGAGCGGCAAACCCATCGCCGCATTTTCTGATTATTTTGTTGGAATCAATCGATACCGAACCGGTCTTCCAGGAACGAAAGCCCCTCGTCGAAGAGCCTGAAGAAGCGCACCTTGAGCTGATCAGTTATCAAGAACATGATCAGGGCATATGCCCAGACGAGGGCGGCCAGGTTCCAGCCGATGGGCGGGATCAGAAAGCCGTTGACGGCGATCAGGGTGGCCACGATCTGAGTTCCCACCACCGCCGCCACCAGAACCTTGCTGGGTCTGTAAGACCAGAAATGGCCCCTGCTCCTGGCGATGAAGATGGTGAGGTGGCCCGCCACGGATAGCTTGAGATATATAAAGGACTGGAGGACGTCTCCGCTGAGATGGAGAAGGTCCAGACCGATGAACATCAACAAAAAGGATGCGGCAGTCCCTATCAGCCCGAGGTACAGGGCCATGCCCATCACTGACGACATCCTCCATCGGTCTGGCCTGCTGGAGTACTCCGCCCTGTCGTAGGCTATGGAGATGATGGCGAAGTCGTTAAGGATCGCCAGAAGGACGATCATGAGGGCAGTCACAGGATAGAGGTTGAAGATGACGATCGAAAGGGCGATGAAGACGAGGACCCTGATCGTCTCTGCTATGCGGTAAATGGCGTAGTTGTTCATCCGCCGGAAGATCCTGCGGCTCTCCTTTATGGCGTCGATGATGACGGATAGACCGGGCTCCGTGAGAACGATCGCCGCTGCAGACTTGGCGGCGTCAGTCGCCCCCGAAACCGCTATCCCCGCGTCGGCCTTCTTCAGGGCGGGAGCGTCGTTGACGCCGTCGCCGGTCATCCCCACTATGTGCCCTTTGGACTGGAGAAGCTCGACGATCCTGAACTTGTGCTCGGGGAAGACCTGGGCGAAGCCGTCGGCATCCTCGATGATCCGTTCGGCCTCATCGTCCGGCTTGTCTATGAAGGCCGAGGCGGGCCCGATCTCGGTCCCCATCCCCACCATCTTGGCGATCTCCTTGGCTATCGCCACGTGGTCGCCGGTGACCATCTTGACCTCGACTCCCATGGACTGGGCGGTCTTGATCGTCTCGGCAGAGTCCTCTCTCGGCGGGTCGTAGAGGGCGATGAGCCCCACGTACCGCCAGGCTCCGTTTTCGTCCGTGCGGGCGACTCCTAGGGACCGGTAGCCCTTGGCGGCGAAGGCGTTCGCCTTCTCGTCGACGCTCAAGGCTTCAGAGCCGCCTTTCACCAGGGAAAGGATCGCCTGAGGCGCCCCTTTCGCCGCCTTGAACCGCCCCTCGGGACCCTCCACCTCCGCCTCGGCCCTTTTGGAGACGGGATCGAAGGGCTCAAACTTCGCCAGATCGTAGCCGGAGACGTCGATCTCCTCTTCCCTGCTCTTCTCGATGATGGCGACGTCTATGGGATCTCCGTCCTCTTCCCGAGAGGACAAAACGCCGAAGAGAAGCACATCCCTATCCTCGAAGCCCTCGAAGGGCAAGAGTTCCGCCACCTTGATGGCGTTCTGAGTTATCGTCCCGGTCTTGTCGGAACATAGGATATCGATCCCAGCCATCTCCTCTATGGCCACAAGCCTGCTGACTATCGCCCCCTTCTTGGCGAGGCTGATCGCCCCCACGGCCATCGTCACCGAGAGGACGGCGGGAAGGGCGGCGGGTATGGCCGCCACCACCAGGACCAGGGCGAACTGGAGAGTCTGAAGGAAGCTCTCGTGCCTCAGGGCGGCGACGACGAATACGAGAGCCACCAGGGCTACCGCCAGCACGATCAGGTAGTCACCGATCTTTATAACGGCTTTCTGGAAGTGGCTCCGAGTTCTGGCCTCTTCAACGAGCTTCGCTGTCCGGCCGAAGTAGGTCTCCATCCCCGTGGCGTAGACGAGGCCGTTCATCTCGCCCATCCGGACTATGGAGCCCGAATAGGCGACGTCGGAGGGCTTCTTCTCCACCGGCAGCGATTCGCCCGTCAGGGCCGACTCGTCGACCTGGAGAAAATCGCCACTGAAGAGCTTGACGTCTGCGGGAACGATCTCGCCCAGCCTGACTCTGACCACGTCCCCGGGGACGAGATCTCGGGCGGGAATCTCAGTCCACTTTACGTCTCTTCGGACCCTGGCTCCAGGGGCGAGCCTCTTCTTCAAGAGCTCTATCGCTCGATCCGCCTTGTTCTCCTGCCAGAAGCCGACAACGCCGTTCATGAGCAGGAGCAAAAATATGATGGCGAAGTCGTCCCAGCGGCCCAGGACGGCGGAGAGGATTGCCGCAACCTCTATCATCCAGGGTATCGGCCCCCAGAAGTAGGCGAGGAACTTGACGATGGGGTTGACCTTCTTCTCGGCGATCTCGTTGAATCCGTATTCATCAAGCCTCGACTCGGCTTCCGATGAGGAGAGGCCCTCGGAGCTGGAAGATAGCTCGCTCATAAGGTCTTTTAAGGACGTCTCAGCAGCCTCTTCGGGTTTCAAAATAGTGCCCCTTCAATACTTTATCAGTATCAGATATTAAATTGCCGGTTCTAAATAGCTCTGAGCTTATATCAGGATAGGCAGAATTCCTCTGCTTCATCGGGGGCCTTTTGACCCGAGATCGAAGAGGTCATCCCGCTGAGCATTCATTTTAAAAGGATCTTCTCGTTTCAGACGTACAGAGTTCTTCTGCCTCAGTATGAGCATTTTCGGGATCGAAACAACTCAAAACTCAATCTGGGGCCTCCCCGTCGAGATCGTCCTGGCCGAGAGATCGGGGTGAAATGCCGGCCCGGCATTGCTTTTAGAGACGTTCAGGTCTTTGAGCGGTTCGGCGCAAAACCTAAATAGATTAAGGTTATAATTAGTATTGAGGTGCGAGCAGAAGACCATAAAGGTCGGCAGTCCCCGTAAAAGGGGCGTCGGATTAAAGACCGGCGATTTGTGGCTCGCGCCTCTCCATCGCTTTCTCCGTCTCTTTTTTATTTCATCGCCTTTTCCCTTTTGTCATTTCGAGGCGGTGATCAAATTAACGCCTAGCCGGGCTGAAGCCTCATCATCCTCGCCGGTTTTCTCGCAGCCAAGCTATTTCGAACCGCGCCAGAATGTGATGGAACATGATATAAGTAGTATCAGGCTATAACCAGAGCAATAAATTCGATTCAGGTGAATAAATGGAAGACGACTTCAACGAAGTGGTCAAGTTTCACGGCCATACCTGTCCTGGCATCGCCATCGGCTACCGGGTTGCCAAGTACGTCAAAAACCATTACAACAGGGCCGAGGACGAGGAGCTGGTGGCCATAGTCGAGAACAGCTCCTGCAGCGTCGACGCCATCCAGTCTCTCTTGGGCTGCACCTTCGGGAAGGGGAACTTCATCTTCAAGGATCACGGAAAGCACGTCTACACCTTCTATTCGCGAGACCACAATAAGGCGATTCGGATCTACTTCAAAAACGTTCTCCCAAGGACCGATCCCGCCGCCATGAAGAGGTTCTTCTCCGGTCAAATGACTCCCGAGGAGAGGGAGAAGTTCCTGAAGCTCCGACAGGAGGCGACCGATTACATCCTCACCGCCCCCGACGAGGAGATCCTGGAGGTCCGGGAGGTCGAGATCCCCGCGCCGCCGAAGGCCCGGATCCACCCCTCCATCGAGTGCCAGGAGTGCGGCGAGGCCTTCATGGAGGTGAGGGGGAGGACGGCCGGCGGAAAGATCGTCTGCGAGGAGTGCTACCAGAAGTTCGTGGCCTAGAAGGCCATCATTTTTTCTCCGCTCAACCGTCTAAATTTCGATATTCTGCAGGTCCCGCCCGATCTCGACTTCGACACCGGGGCCGATGGCAGCCAGGACGTCTCGGACCATCTCCGCCTCTCGGCCGATCGTCTGGGGGTAGAGGTGGGTGAGAACGACCCTCTTCACCCCGGCGCCCTTAAAGTTCAAGCCGAGCCGCCGGGGCGTCGAGTGGTTGGTGACGACGAAGGGCTCGGGGAAGGAGCACTCGTGGACGAGGAGGTCCGCGCCCGCCGCCAGCGCCCTCATCGACTCCTCCGGCTCGGTATCCCCGGAGTAGACGACCGCCTTCTCGGCCGACTCGATCCGATATCCGAGCGCCGGAAGGCTGTGGACCGCCTCGCCCGCCTTGATCTTCATCCCCTTAGAGGAGAACTCGTCGCCGGGCCGAACCGCCGTGACGGAGACGTCCAGATCCTCAAGATAAGGATAAAGGGACCGGGTCGCTTTGAGCCAACCTGCCGTCCCCTCGGGGCCGAAGACCTCCATTGAACTATTGCCCATTAGCCACCGGGCCTTCGCCAGGGGGAGGAGGTCCGAGACGTGGTCGAGGTAGAGGTGGGTGAGGAGGACGAGGTCGACATCCAGGGGCGAGAGCCCCGCCTCCGCCAGCCTCAGCAGGGCTCCTGCGCCGCAGTCGAATAGGAGGGGCTCATCGGCCCTGACCACCAGCCCAGCCTGGGCCCGGCCCGAATGGGGGATGCCGACCCCGGTTCCCAGGAGGGTCACCTCGAGTTTCATGAGATCCCTTCGGGATTCGAGAGAGATAGAGTTTGCCGGCTGCCCCGACCGATCAATTTTAAGTACATCCAAAGAATCAGATCCAAAGAACGATATTCTGACCTCAAGATCGATCAAGGTGATAATTTTGTTGGAGAACGTCATCAAGGACCCTGGACTCGCCGAGAAGGGCAATAAGAGGATCGAATGGGCGAGAAGACATATGCCCGTCCTCCAGAAGATCAGAGAGGAGTACACCATTGAGCGGCCCCTGGAGGGGGTCAAGGTCGTCGCCTGCCTCCACGTCACCGTCGAGACCGCAAACCTCCTCTCGACCCTGACTTCGGGGGGAGCCGAGATCGCCGTCGCCGGATCAAACCCCCTCAGCACCCAGGACGACGTGGCGGCGGCCCTGGCCGAGGAGGGGATGCGCGTCTACGCCTTCCACGGCGAGAACGACCAGGAGTACTACGACTGCATCAACAGGGCTCTTGACATCGGACCCAACGTCACCCTCGACGACGGCGCCGACACCATCGCCACCATCCACCGGGACCGACCGGATCTCGCGGCCGATATCCTGGGAGGCTGCGAGGAGACGACCACCGGCGTCATCCGGCTGCGGGCCCTCGCCGACGCCGGGAAGCTCTTGTACCCGGTGATCGCCGTCAACGACGCCGAGACGAAGATGATGTTCGACAACCGGTACGGCACCGGCCAGAGCACCATCCACGGG
>CAZHAO010000135.1:0-5939 GCA_964530375.1 uncultured Methanotrichaceae archaeon | reverse complement strand
CCATAGATCATATCCTCCTTACCCGTATGATTTCAGATTTGGCGACATTTTCAGGTATATCGTCGAAGGTAGTATCCTCAAGCTCGGAGGTTGTTATTATGGCACAAACTCTTTGCCAAGTACCCTCGTCCATGCCTTCTCTGCCAAAGTAGACATATGCATCCCATTTCCCATCATCAAGGACAGCTTTTGGCTGCACCCACCATGTGCTGGAGTCAGAAGGATTTATGATAACATAAATATTATAACCATAATCCTCTGTTAGGTTCGTTTCACCTTCGACCCAAGTCCGCCACTCAACATCATCTTTGTTCTCAGGGCTTGTGATATTGATGGTAAAGTTTTCCTGAGCCACAGATGGCATGACCGACACTAAAGCTGCAACCAAAATCAGCATAATTGTAGTGAACTTCATTTTCGTCCTCCTTCTATGATCAACCTTCGTATACTTTAGTTATGGTTTAAGTTTCTTTCGGTCTGTTTAACATAACTTCTTTTGGCAGCTACAGCATAATCTCCTACAATCAGAGGAGGAATAATTTACTCCATCACCTGGTTTTTCTGGTTTGAGGATTAAAATTTAGCAGAATTTCTTCAATATAAATCGAAATATGAAACCGCCTTAAGTTTCAAGATTTAATGACGACGTATAAGCTAAAACCCTTCAGGGCCTTCTCCACGAAGTAGCCAGTCACCACCGCCTCGGCTTCGTCGTGAAACCGCACAAAATCCGATCGACGAAATATATAAATCACCGATTGAACAAATTAAGTCCGGGGTGGATATAGTTGAAATCGAATAGACCAATCTGCATCTTACTCGCCTTCGCGGCGATCCTTTCGGCCTCGGCCCTCGCCGTCGAGGCTCCCTCCTCGCCCTTCGAGCCCGAAGAGGAATTTTCGCCGGACTCTCTGGACGGATCGATCAGCGGCCCGCCGTCGGGAGAGCCCACAGACACGTTGCCCGCCGCCGGCCCAGAGCCGTCGTATACGCCGCCGGCCTCCTCGGGAGAGGCCGAAACCGACCTCTCCGAGGGAGAGTCCCTCACCTACAGCGAGGCAAGCTCCATCGGCGGAAGCATCGCCCTCGCCACCATGCCGGGCATGCCGGGGCTCCAGGCCTTCATCCTCTACAACGGGGCCTGGAGCATGGACGCCTCGGCCTTCCTGCTCGGCCAGAGGACGTACCTCCTGGTGAATAACGACCAGCCGCAGCGGCTCTGGTCTTACGAGAGGTTTCCCGACGGACGAGGCGAGTGGATCTCCATCGGATACATGTATCCGGGGTACTTCGGCGGCTGGTACGAGGCCGTCGAGCCGGGATGGCACCAGCTGGCAGTCTATGGCGAGATGACCGGATGGAGCAACGTCCTCTGGATCTACGTCCTGCCTGGGGGACCCGCCTACGAGCCCGAGATCCAGATCGTCACCCAGGCCGTGGACCCGGCGACAGGCAGGGTCTACTACTCCTACAACTCAGCCGGCCGACAGATCTTCAAGATCAAGGTCCTGGTCACGGGGCCGGACAAGTTCAACGTCCGATCAGTCCACTACCAGCTCCATCCCACCTTCAGCCCCTCAGAACAGACGAGCACCGACCCCTACAACGACTTCGAGCTGGAGCTCTGGACCTGGGGAGCCTTCGAGATGCCCATCACCGTGACCATGAAGGACGGGAGGATCTTTGAGTACGACTACTACTTCACCTTCGGAGACCTGCTGAGAGACGCCCAGCGGCGGGGGGTGCCCTTCGTCCGCGTGAGGTGAGCCGCCCCCGACAAGCCACCTCACTGAACTTTCTTTATTTCCATCTATCTTTCTGGTGTTCTCGGCCCCATCCGCCACCGGTCACCAGAGCCTGCACCCTCTCCGGCCGTGCTTCTCGAAGTACCTCTGGTGATACTCCTCAGCCCGGTAAAACTCCGATGCGGGAACGATCTCGGTCACGATCTCCCCTCTATAAAGGCCCGACCTCTGGAGCTTCTCCATTTTGGCCCGGGCTGCAGCCTCCTGCTCTCTGTCGTGATAGAAGATCGCCGAGCGGTACTGGCTCCCGACGTCGGGCCCCTGCCGGTTCTCGGTGGTGGGGTCGTGGATCGACCAGAAAAAGTCGAGGAGCTCATCGAAGGATACGACCTCGGGATGGTAGACCACCTCCACCGCCTCTGCGTGGCCCGTCAAGCCGGTGCAGACATCCTCGTAGGTTGGATTCTCGATGCTGCCGCCGGTGTACCCCACCGAGGTCGAGACGACCCCCTCCACCTCCCGAAACGCCGCCTCCACTCCCCAAAAGCAGCCGGCAGCAAAGGTGGCCTTCCTGGCCTTGCCGCCTTGAACCTCGCCCCGGTCTTTTTCCCTCAAGTCGCATCACCCATCCAAACTCCTCTGGATGAAGGGAACTGGATTATATAAAATAAACTTCCGGCCTCCGGCCAGACCGGCGATTTGAGAGCCGGGGCCGAAGACCCTCACAGCGATTCTATGAGTTCGGGATCGCCATCGTTCCACCTGAAGATGTGAGCCCCGCCATCGTCGATGTAAACGAAGGTGTTCGAGTACCGCATCTCCCCGTCGATCTCCTCATCGACTCCCACCCAAGACCCGGTGTTCACGAAGATCTTCTCTTTCCCCCACCCGGCCCGAGAGCCCCTATAAGAGCTGGCAAAATGGGTGTGGCCGAAGACGACGACGTCCGCCGTCACCGTGTCCTTCTGCTCTTTATAATACTCATCCTCCAGAACCTGGCGGGCGGTCTTGTCTTTGGGCTTGCTGCGGTTGTAGATATTTCTCTGGCTCTTGGTCACCATGGCCGGAAGGGAGCTGAAGGCAAAGAACCCCCCCACCAACACCCCCAGCGCTGTCAACGCTAACCTGGCTCCAACGGATTCAAACCTTTGGATGTACCATCCTGCAGCCAGCACTAAAACGAAGAATAGGAAGCTCAACGCCCAGTGTCTCTTGGTGAAGCTGGTGTTGAACTGAGAATTGCACCATTCCACCGGGTCCCACGTCTCCCCCAACAACTTCGAGACCGTGGCGAGGATGGCCTGAGATTTATCGTACTGGTGGCCGTGGAGGAAGTAGTAAGACCTCCCCCCAATCTTTATGCCGGCATCTTCGTCGGGGTAGTGTCTGTTCCAGACATCGAGCTTCGTTTTGTTTCTGAACATCTCGTAGTCGATCTTCTCATTGTAGTTTTTGATGGCATCATCGTGATTGCCCATCACATAGAACTTATCACAGCTGAGATCCGACAATAGCGAGAGCGGCCGAAGGCACTGTTTGACGACGTGGTCTCTATCTCCATTCATCGGGTCCCACATCTCGAGGATATCTCCCAGGAGAACCACCTTCTCAGGGCTTTTAATCTCGATGGAGCCGTCTTTGGTAGGTATCGTCTTTGGAGAGTCTTTGAGGTCCAGCAACCACTCCAGGAAGCTGCAGAACTGCTCGAAATTGCATAGCTTGCTGCCCAGATGGACATCAGATACGACGATATATGACATAGTAAATACCTAATGAACCCTTCAAATATTTAACTCTATTCCGTTCTTTAATCTGATTCTGATATAGAAGGAGTAAAAGTTGAAGAGAGCCGAGGGCGGCTGTAACCAAGGTCGATAAAAGGGATCATGCCGTCAGCGGAGCCCGGGACAGATCGGGCCTTATGATCGGCATCGATGGCCGGTCACCCGCCCGTCTTCTCCAGCCTCTCTCGAATCCCCCGCCAGTGGGAGCCCCGCCAGTAAACCTTGCCGCACCTTTTGCACCTCCAGAGAATAGATCCCTCCTCCGGGCGGGCCGGATCGCCGATATCCGATCCAGTCGCCTCTTCGAGGGGGCCGTTACAGAGGGTGCACCTCTCCGGTTTGAGGTCAAGGGATAGTCCCGCATCCGCAAGCTCACAGAGCTGCTCCTCGAGGTCCGAGGAGATTATGAGAATACAGTCGGCTCCAGATTTCTTGCACCTTTTTGCGAGGACCCTGTCCCTGGTCAGAAGGGTCCTTCCTTCCGCCAGGGCGACCTCGATGAGGCCGGAGTCGTCGGCTCCCTCCGGCGGGTTTGAGACGTCTTGGCCCGCCATCCTCAGCCATCGGGCGAGCCTCATCAGCATCATGTCGGCGAGATAGTGGCGGTCTTCATCCATCCCTTCTGCATAAGTCCGCAACTATTTATCTCTCCATCGCCCTTTTCCGGCCATTATGAAGAAGGCGATGAGCAACGTGGACGTGGCGGCGGTGGTCGAGGAGCTGAAAGAGAAGCTGGTGGGAGGGTTCGTCGGCAAATCTTACCAGCTCGCCCCCGATCTGGTGGTGATCTCCTTTTCGTCCCCGGCCTCCGGGAAGCTCGACCTCCTCCTGGAGGCCGGAAGGCGGATCCACCTCACCGAGAAGCCCCGAGAGGCCCCCAAGATGCCGCCCCAGTTCCCGACGATGCTCCGAAGCCGCCTTTCCGGCGGCCGGGTGGCGGAGGTCCGGCAGCACGGCTTCGACCGGGTGGCAGAGATCGTGATCGAGGGGGGAGATGAGAGGTACGTCCTCATCGCCGAGATCTTCCCCAAGGGGAACGTCCTCCTCCTCGACGATTATGGTAGGATCGTTCTGCCGCTGCGCCCCATGGCATTCCGGGAGAGAAAGCTCCTCGCCGGCGAGAAGTACCAGTACCGGGATGACCAGCTCGACCCCCGGACCATCTCAAGAAACGACCTAGCCCTCCTCCTGGCCCAGTCGGAGTCGGAGCTGGTTAGAGCCCTCGTCAGGGGCCTGAACATGGGAGGAACCTACGCCGAGGAGGTCTGTCTTCGGGCGGGGGTGAACAAGACGGAGCCGGCTTACTCCCTGACCTGCGAGGAGATCGACCGGGTCCATCGGGCCCTGGGGGAGGTCTTCGGCCTCGCTTCGACCTCACCTCACTTCGTCATCGACAAAGGCGAGGTCGTCGACGTCGTCCCTGCGCCCCTGGAGGTTTACGGCGACCTTGAGCGGCGGGAGTTTGAGAGCTTCAGTAACGCCTTAGACGAGTACTTCTCAGTCGAGGAGGGGGAGGGTCCGAAGCTGAAGTCGAGCCTTGAGCGAAGAAAGGAGATGCAGGAGCGTTCGATCCAGGAGTTCCGGGATAAGGAGAGGGAGTTTGCCAGCCTGGGGGAGAAGATCTACGAGAGGTACGGCGAGGTGGAGTCGATCCTGGCCGCCATATCCGGCGCCCTGGATAAGGGGTATTCCTACTCCGAGATCTGGGCGAAGATCAAGACATCGGGGCTTCCCATAGCCGAGAAGATCCTCTCCCTCGACTACCAGGGCGAGCTCCGCCTCCGCCTCGATGAAGATGGACCGGAGCTGGAGCTTAACGCAAACCTCACCGTCCCCCAGAACGCCCAGCGGTACTACGACAGGGCGAAGGAGCAGGCGAAAAAGAGGGAGGGGGCGGATAGGGCCCTGGAGGAGACGGTGCGGATCATGGCGCGGAAGGCCGGTCCCGAGAAGGTGAAGACGAGGAAGGTCGCAAGGCGGCGAAAGCCTAAGTGGTACGAGAGGTTCAGGTGGTTCACCTCCTCCGACGGCTTTCTCATCATCGGGGGAAGGGACGCCTCCAGCAACGAGGAGATCTACGCCAAGTACCTGGAAAAGAGGGACTTCGCCCTTCACACCGACGCACCAGGTGCCCCTTTAACCGTCATCAAGACGATGGGGGAGAACGTACCAGAGTCGACCCTGGAGGAGGCCGCCCAGTTTGCGGTCAGCTACTCCAGCGTCTGGAAGGAGGGGTTCTTCGAGGGGGACTGCTACCTGGTGGCGGCCGAGCAGGTGACCAAGATCGAAGAGATGGTGTATGAGCTCCCGGTCCGTGAAGTGATGACTCAGAAGGTAATCACCGTTGCGCCTTCGATGCCCATGGGCGAGCTGAGAGAGATTTTGAGGGTCAACCGCATCTCCGGCACTC
>CAZHAO010000134.1:0-5966 GCA_964530375.1 uncultured Methanotrichaceae archaeon | reverse complement strand
CCAGCTCGGCCCCATGAGGATCGCCATCGCCCGCCCCCCCTTCGCCGACGGCCTCGAGATCACGGCGGTGAGGCCCGTGGCCAAAGTCGACCTGGAGGACTACCGGCACAGCGACGAGCTGAAGGCGAGGCTGAAAGAGGCCCACCGGGGGATAATGATCGCAGGCCCTCCGGGGTCGGGGAAGTCCACCTTCGCCGCAGGGATAGCCAAGTACCTCCAGAAGTGCGACAACGTCGTCAAGACCCTGGAGGCTCCAAGAGACCTCCAGGTCCCTCCGGAGATCACCCAGTACGGACCCCTGGAGGGGTCCATGGAGGCCTCGGCAGACATCCTCCTCCTGGTCAGGCCCGACTACACCATCTACGACGAGGTGAGGAAGACGAAGGACTTCCAGGTCTTCGCAGACCTGAGGATGGCCGGGGTCGGGATGATCGGGGTGGTCCACGCCAATAAACCGATCGACGCCCTCCAGAGGCTGGTCGGAAGGGTGGACCTGGGGATGATACCCCAGGTGATCGACACCATCGTCTTCATCGAGAGGGGGGAGGTGGCCAAGGTCATGGACGTGGAGTTCATGGTCAAGGTGCCCGCGGGCATGACCGAGGCGGACCTCTCAAGGCCGGTCATCGTCGTCAAGGACTTCGAGACCGGAAGGGCCGAGTACGAGCTCTACACCTACGGCGAGGAGATCGTGATCATGCCGATCTCTCCCGAAGGGATGAAGCCCGCATCCTGGGACCTCGCCGTCCGGCAGGTCGAGGAGGAGATGAGAGGCCACCTGAAGGGCCCCTTCGAGGTGGAGATGATCAGCGACTCCTCGGCGGTGGTGAGGGTCCAGGAGAACGAGGCGGCGAAGGTGATAGGCAAGTCGGGAAAGAGGATCGAGCAGATCGAGAAGAACCTCGGGATCCACATCGACATCCAGACCTTTGACGACCAGGAGGAGCCCCTCAGCCCCCACATCGAGGACACCGGCCGCCACCTGGCGATCTGGGTCGGCGGAAAGCCCGGCGAGAGGGTCGAGATCTTCGTCGGAAAGGAGCCGGTATTCACGGCCACCGTCGGCCGGAGGGGGGACATTCGGATGGTGAAGTCATCAGACCTCGCCAAGCAGATCATGCTGAGGCTGAAGCACGGGGAGAAGCTGGAGGCCCGGAAGATCCGGGAATGAAGGGCTCGTACCTTCTTCCCCTTTTTTTCATCTTTTAGCTGTAGATCCTCATATCCTCTGATCCCTCAGATCCGATCGGTCAGATCCCGAGGGTCAGTCTGACGGTATTTCTCAGAGCCGGGGCGAGCCCCAGGGTTAGGAGGGCGAGCTTGGTCAGGTTCTTGAGGGACGGGTCGTCTTTGAGGGCGTCGTCGATGAGGGCCAGGACGGGAATCAGGATCAGAAGCTTTAGGGGGTACATCACCAGGGCCGTCCCGACGAGGTCGATGAGAAAGGTGGGGAGGACGTGCTTTTCGGTGTAGCCGAACCAGTCCACTCCGACGTAGGTGGAGCTGGCGTCCAGCATGTGAGCGTACAGGATCAGAAGGTTGAGCCGATCCGAGAGGAACTGTAGATCCAGTCGTGAAGCGAGGGCCCAGATCGCCAGGGCCGCCGCCGACCCGAGGGAGAATATCGCCAGAGGCGCCATGAGGCTCACTGTTCCCTTCGAGAAGAGGACGAGAAGGTTGGCCCCGGCCCAGATCAGGCCGACGGCGACATAGCCTGAAAGGTGCCGATCCTCAAAAGCCCACCGAAAGAAGAAGAGGCTCGCCAGAGTTGCAGAGGCCACCAGGAAGTAGATGATGGGGGTTATGAGGAGGTACTTCGCCGGGGCTGCCACCAGATTAGCGTCCTCGACGACCCGGAGGCTCGCCCCCGCCAGGATGTAAGGCACTGTGCAGAAGACGAACTTCTCGTCGAGGCTTATCTCCAGCCGTCGAAAGAGCCAGATGATCAATAGAAGCATGCCGCCCAGGATCAGGGCCCAGGTGACTGTGTTCACCGGGTTGTACCCAGAATCGCTGACGATGGGGTCTATGTAGTATTCGTATATCCACTGATGCAAAGGGACCCAGCTCCTCTAGACCTTATCGATGCTGAATTGGATGGAGGAGCAGCATGGTATATTAAGGATCGTTCTTTCCGCCGGGAGGAAGAACAGGGGAGGAGGGAGAAATGCGGGATGATACTTGCGTCTCCCGCCAGCACTTCTCCGTCTCGGTCTTGCGAAAGGCGCGGAAGATTTATATAGTGATGGTGGTGAAGGGAATTTGTCCGTCTTCTGATTTTAATTCGAGGTATTTAGATGGTCGAGGTGTTCAAAGGCACAACTACGGTGGGAATCGTCTGCAAAGATGGTGTCGTGCTCGCATCAGAGAGCCGGGCCACCATGGGCAACTTCATCGCCAGCACCACAGCACAGAAGATATACCAGATCGCCGACCGCGTCGGCCTTACCACCGCGGGAGTGGTCGGCGACGCTCAGTCCATCGTTCGGATGATCCAGGTGGAGTCGAGGCTCTACAACATGCAGAGGGGGGAGCCGATGACCGTTAAGGCAACCACATCCCTTCTATCCAACGTCCTCGCATCTCGGCGATACTTCCCCTTCATGGTACAGCTCTTACTGGGCGGCTTCGACAAGAAGGGGCCCCAGCTCTTCTCCCTGGACGCCCTGGGAGGGCAGATAGAGGAGCAGAAGATCGTGGCCACGGGGTCCGGCTCCCCCACCGCCTACGGCGTCCTGGAGGCGCTCTACGACCCCGAGATGGAGATCGAAGAGGGGGCGAAGCTCGGCGTGAAGGCCATCCACAACGCCATGAAGAGGGATTCGGCTTCTGGCGACATCATACAGGTGGTCAAGATCACCAGCGACAAGTATGAGGTGGTAGATGAACCCGTCGTGGAGAATATCCGGCAAAACCTCTGATTAAATAAACTTTTTTTGGATGTGTTTCATTGTCTGTTGAGGAAGTGCTCCTTGAGCTTAAGCGGAGGGTGCAGAGCAAACTGCCTCCGAACATAAACGTCACCGGCATCGAATTCGAGGGCCCTGAGCTGGTAATATACACCGACGACCCAAGAAGGCTGGCAGACGATGGAGAGATCATCCGCTCCCTGGCAAAAGATCTGAGAAAGAGGGTGGTGGTGAGGCCTGACCTGAAGGTCCTGGCCGACCCCGAGGGAGCGGTGAAAAAAATTCAATCGGTGGTCCCCCCCGAGGCGGGGCTGACCAACTACTACTTCGACGGCGAGACTGGAGAAGTGGTGATCGAGGCCGAAAAGCCGGGCCTGGTGATCGGAAGGCACGGGGCCACCCTGCGGGAGATCACAAAGCTGATCGGCTGGACCCCGAAGGTGGTGAGGACGCCGCCGGTCAGGTCCAGCACCATCGCCAACACCAAAGAGTACCTCCGGTCGGTCCAGTCCGAGAGGAAGGAGATCCTCAAGACGATCGGCAGGAGGATCCATCGGGACGTCGCCTCGAAGGACCAGTGGGTGAGGATAACCACCCTCGGCGGGTGCCGGGAGGTGGGACGAAGCTGCATGCTCCTCTCTACCCCGGAGTCTAAGATCATCGTCGACTGCGGCGTGAACGTCGGGTCCGACGACAGCGCCACCCCCTACCTCTACGTCCCCGAGGTCTACCCATTAAACCAGATCGACGCCGTGGTCCTAACACACGCTCACCTGGACCATGCCGGCCTGGTTCCGATGCTCTACAAGTACGGGTACGAGGGGCCGATATACTGCACCCAGCCGACAAGAGACCTCTTCGTCCTCCTCCAGCTCGACTACATCGACATCGCTGGAAGGGAGGGGAAGAGGATGCCCTACGACTCGGCGATGATCAGGGAGGCTCTGAAGCACACCATCACCCTCAACTACGGCGACGTGACCGACATCGCCCCCGATACGAAGCTCACCATGCACAACGCTGGCCACATCCTGGGGTCTGCCATCTGTCACTTCCACGTCGGAGACGGCCTCTACAACGTCGCCTTCACCGGGGACTTCAAGTTCGAGAAGACGAGGCTATTCGACCCCGCGGTCCACTCCTTTCCCCGGCTTGAGACCCTGGTGATGGAGGCGACCTATGGAGGCGCCAGCAGTACCCAGCCCTCTCGGAAGGAGGCCGAAGGGAGGCTTCTGAAGGTGGTCCGGGAGACGATAAAGCGGGGCGGTAAGGTGATCATCCCGGCCTTCGCCGTGGGCAGAAGCCAGGAGGTGATGATAGCCCTGGAGGAGGCGATCAGGAAGAAGTCCCTCGACGAGATCAGCGTCTACCTCGACGGCATGATCTACGAGGCGACGGCGATCCACACCACCTATCCCGAGTACCTGAACAACGAGCTCCGGGACCTCATCTTCCACAAGGGGATCAACCCCTTCCTCTCCGACTGCTTCGTCCAGGTGGAGACCGCCAATCAGAGGGCGAAGATCATGGAGGGCGACCCCTGCATCATCCTGGCGACGAGCGGGATGCTGAACGGCGGCCCCATCCTCGAGTACCTGAAGGGCCTGGGGCCCGACGAAAAGAACACCCTGGTGATCGTCGGATACCAGGCCGAGGGGACCCTCGGCCGCCGGATCCAGAAGGGGTGGAACGAGGTGCCCCTCTCCTCCGAGGGGAGGACCCAGACGGTCAAGATCAACCTGGAGGTGGTCACCGTCGACGGCTTCTCGGGCCACTCCGATCGAAACCAGCTGATGGACTACGTGAGACGGATCTACCCCAAGCCCTCGAGGGTGATCACCAACCACGGCGACGAGAGCAACTGCCTCGACCTCGCCAGCTCCATCTACAAGAAGTACAGGATCCCGACGATGGCGCCCATGAACCTGGAGACGATAAGGCTCGTCTGATCGAGGCTGGCCGGAGAGGTGTTTGGGGCGGCCCGATCGCCGCCGCCTTCGGCCCCTCCCGGCATGGTGTCGGGAGGCTCCTCCTCGACATCGCCTGGAATCGATCGTTTCGCATCTCGACGGCGGCGAGGGATTCTTCAAAAGATTTATCAAATTTGAGCGCCAATTGGCGGGCGAGGTTTTGTGCGATGGGAAAGAGAACTCGGATCATCAACGATCCCTCCGATCTTGTTCCTCTGCTCCTGGCTTTCGGTTCAGAAGTTCATAAGCGGGTCTTTGAAGAGCTCTGCTGTGATTGGCGGACAGAAGCGGAGCTATCGGAGATTATCGGCGACGAAAGAGGGGTACACAGGAGCCTCGACCTTCTGAGGAAGAGCGGATTGGCGGAGACCAAGTGGAAGACGCCAAAACCCGGTGAAACCCCGGAGAAGGAGTATCATTCGAGCTATTCTCGGATTCAGGCCAACTTCGTCTGTTCTCTGGAGGATCTGAGCGAGCTGATATACCTCACCTCGATGTCAGAAGATGAGCTCCGGGACGTCACCGAGAAGATCGAGGAGGTCGTCGCCAAGGGCAACACCTCGCTCAACAACCTCTCTCGAGAGCTGAACCTCGGCCAGGCCTTCATAAGAGGCGCTGCGAAACGAGCGGAGAGGCTCGCCGTCAGGGGTCAGCGGATCGAGCTCTCGCGGGAAGAGGGTTAGAAGATGGTCGACGTTTTACAGAGCAAGAGAGACAGCTCGAGGTTTCAGATCCTGGTGGAGATCGCCGCAAACCAGCCGAACGTCCGGCAGAAGGAGGTGGCCGATCGGCTCGGCGTCACCCCCCAGGCGATCTCCGAGTACATCAAGGACCTGGTGGCCGACGGGCTCGTGATATCCGACGGCAGGATGAGGTACCGGATCACAAAAGAGGGCGTAGAGATGCTCCTGGAGAGCGCCGCCGAGCTGAAACGGTACGCTCGGTACGTTATGGAGGAGATCATAAGCCACGTCTCGGTCTGGGGAGCCATCGCCGACCTCGACCTGGCGGAGGGGGAGACGGTATCTCTGGAGATGAGGGGCGGGCTCCTCTACGCCGGCCGGAAGGAAGGTGGAGGGGCCACCGG
>CAZHAO010000133.1:0-5969 GCA_964530375.1 uncultured Methanotrichaceae archaeon | reverse complement strand
TTGCGATCCCCGAGGCGCCGACCATCGCCGTCTTGTTGAGGATCAGGATCATGAAGGCCTCGTCGGGGACCTCCGACCACTGGCTATGGATGCCGTAGCGGGAAGCCCTCTCAAAGCCGAAGCGGGGATAGTACTCGGGGTAGCCGAGGACGATGATGAAGGGGCAGCCCCTCTCCCTCAGCATCTTTATCCCGTTGTGGATCAGAAGCGACCCGATCCCCTGCCCCTGGCATCGAGGCAGCACCGCCATCGGCGCGAGCCCCATCCCTGCGACCGGCGGCGTCGCCCCCTCCTCCCCGATGGAGGCGGGGCTGAAGAGGATGTGCCCCACCACCTCTCTCCTCTCGACCGCCACCAGGGATAGGAGGTCGTTGCAGTTCTCACGGAGCCGGTCGACAACCTCGGCCTCGGCCGGCTGGCCGAAGGCCTCGTTGTTGACCCGTCTTATCGCCTCGATGTCCTCGGGCCTCTCTTCTCGGATGATGATCATTTATTCACCTGGGAGATCAGCTTTTGAGAATATTCGATTATTATAGATCAACTGTGGGTTACACCTTTCGCCTCAAAGCTCAAACCCCGGCTCCGCGGCCACGGCCTCGAGGAGCTTCCCGGCCTTCTTCATCTCCTCCTCGGACCCGTCGACGGCGAGCCAGATTGACCCCTCGGCGCCGCAGACGCCGCCCGCGGCCGCGAGCTCCGCCTTCGCGCCGGTCAGGTGCGCGATAGCCTCGATCTCGGTGAATACCTCGCCGGGGACGGGGAGGAGCCGCGGCCCCTCGGCGCCGGGGGCGTTCAGTTTGTTTGCCAAATCGTCGAGGTCGCAATAGACCCGCTTCTCCAGGCCGACGGGGAGGATCAGCCGGACCCGGCGCCCGACCACCGCCTGGAGGGCGAGGCCGATGGTCCCGGCCTTGGGGTGGCCGATGAGGACGGCGGCCCGATCGGACCAGGGGTCGAGGGCGTTCGCGCCCTTCAGGATGACGTCCCCCTCCTCCAGGTCGTCGACGACGTTGAGGATCGTCTTCCCTCGCTGCCAGACCCCCTTTCGTATGACCACGTCGCCGGGGAAGTCGGACATGTCCGGGAGCATCCCGGCCTCGTTGGTGGGGATCCACGCCGGTGGGGTGATCCCTCTGAAGAACCTTTTTCGCGAGAAGCCCTCGGACTGGCCGATTCTGGCCAAAATCTCTTCTGCGACGTAGCCGTTGGTGGTCCCGGCGACGATGACCACGATTCCTGATTTCAGGGCCTCCTCGACGGCGGGATGGGTCGCCAGGGCCTTGGCGATAAGCCGCTTTCCTGCGGCTGGGGAGAGGACGAAGGATCTCATGGGATCTTCTTATCATCCAGGAAAGAAAATTGTTTGCCTTGGGGCGAGTCCGATCACCTTCCGATCGTGCCGAGGTCGATCCCCCTCGGCGCCATGTACCACCTACCCTTCTCAGCTCTCATGTGCTCAAGAGCCTCGGGGTAGCCGTCGAAGGATAGACACTCGCCGGTATCGAGGTTGAGGAGGATGAGGGCGCCCGCTCCGGCGCCCGGCCAGCTCATCGCCGCCTTCAATGCGGCCTCGATCTCTTCGCGCCGCAGGCTCCTCTTCCGCGCGCCGAGGGCCTCCATCTCCCGGAATATCTCGTCGACCGATGCCTCATCAAGCTCGTCCTCTCCTTCCTCCTCTTTTTCCCTTCCTTCGTTGCCTTCTCCCCTTTCCTTTCCTTCGTCGCCTTCCTCGCCTTCTTTCCTCGACATTTTCTCTCCCATCTTCATCAGATCTTGGCGGGCTCCCCCTCGCCGGCGGCCCAGCAGAGGTACTCCGCCGACGGGAACTCGTGGATGGTGGTGGCGACGATCTTGCCGCGGTCGTACTTTCCGACGACGAGGACCGGCCTTCCTCTGGCGTCGGTGAGGATCGTCTCAAACCCCTCTCCTGGGACGAGGTAGCCGTCGCATTCGGCTTCCTTCGCTCCGACTAGTGCGGCGCAGCGATGATCGTAGACTGGGACGATCTTTGTGCTTTCGTACTCGCCGACGTACTTGAGGTGGAGGGGGAGCCAATCGTACTCGTGCTCGGGGACGTGGGGGCCGAAGACCGTCAGAACCCCGCCCTTCTTCAGAAACTCAGCGATCCTGGAGCTGGCGGCCTCGAGGGCTGGAAGGGCGTTGGAGTACCGGGGGTTGGCGAAGCCCGTGGGTATCAGCACCATCCTGAACCGGGGAAGAAAGGGGCTTCCCAGGACATCGGGCTTGACGAAGGTGTGCTCCCTTCCGGCCTCGTCCAGGAGCTTCTCGAAGAGGAAGGTCTTCTCGCCGATGATCGCTATATCTGGCATGCGGGATGGATCTTTTTCGGCCTTGATCTAAAGCTTTTATGCCCCGTCTTTTTTGAATTTTCTCTTGATATGGGGCTTTGTCCTATTTATTCAGAATCACCGCCAATAGATTTATTACTATATATGACGCAAATCTCCATCTGAGGTTCGCTTTATGGAACAGGAACTGATGAGAATTGGGGTCTCTCTCCCGGAATCGCTCTTGACCAGGTTCGACGGCATCATCGAGCAGAGGGGCTATTCCTCCCGGTCCGAGGGGATCAGGGACGCGATCAGAAACTACATCGTCCACTACGAGTGGATGGCCGACGTCAAGGGCGAGCGGGTAGGGGTGATCACCATGGTATACTCCCACCACCAGAGGGGCCTGGTCGACTCCCTCACCAACATCCAGCACGAGTTCGTGGATATCATCCAGTCGTCCCTTCACGTCCACCTGGATCGCGAAAACTGCCTCGAGATCGTCACCCTTAGGGGGGAGGGGCAGGAGGTCCGGAAGGCCGCCGAGAAGATGATGGCCCTCAAAGGGGTAAAGCACGTAAAATTGACCACCACCTCTCTGGGGCAAGAGCTCTGAAGCTCCTCATCGGGCGCTTAAATCGATCGAAGAGGAGGCGTCCTCGAGCTTGTCGATGTCGGAAAATCTCTCTGGAATTCGCGTCCTCGAGCTCTTCGGCGAGACGAGGATGGCGACGCGCCCCAAGGTTCCCGTCCCCGTTTACGGGGAGAGGATAGTCGAAGGGCTTCGGATCTGGGACCATCACCGAAGCAAGCTCGCCGCGCTTCTCATAAAGAGCCGTATCGCGGGAGGTCTCGGCGACCTCGTGGAGGAGCTGAACCTCCGGCCCGACGCCAAGGTCCTCTACCTCGGCGCCGCCACCGGGACGACGGCAAGTCACGTGAGCGACCTCCTCCCCCGCGGCCTCGTCTACGCCGTCGAGCTCTCGCCGAGGTCGATGCGCGACCTTTTTGTCCTCTGCCAGGCACGAGACAACATCATACCCCTTCTCGAAGATGCCTCTTTTCCCGAGAGATATGCGCCGTTTCTGGAGCCTGTGGACCTGGTCTATCAGGACGTGGCCCAGAGAAACCAGGCGGAGATAGCAAGCCGGAACGCCGCCCTTTACCTGAAGCCCGGCGGCGCCCTCGTCTTGATGATCAAGGCGAGGAGCGTGGACGTGACGGCGGACCCAAAAGAGGTTTGCAAGGCGGAGATCGAGCGGCTGGAGGGGGTCGATTTGATCTCTGTCACCGACCTTCGCCCTTACCACCAGGACCACTGGGCGGTGGTGGCGAGGAGACGGGCCTAGGTGGCGCTGCTGACCCGGCCCGTCGTCCCGGAGGACAGAGGCGATCGATGATCTATTCTAGCTCAAAATCTCTCTAATCTCGTTTCCGATGATGTTGGGAAGGAGCCTCACGTATCCGACGATCGGCACCCTGAAGCGCGCGACTCCGATCACCCAGTCTTCGCGGACCGGCATCAGGTAGTTTATGCCGAAGATGACGTAGGTCTCGTCCCCCCTTTTTATGAAGACGTACCCGAACTCGTGGTCGAGGTAGGTCCCGTTCCCCACCTCCTCGATCATCCCCTTGGCCATCTGTTCGGAAAAGTAGCTCTCTTTTACGACTCCGACGAGCTGGCCTGCGTTCTGGTCGATCTCGGAGTTGTTGTCCCCCTTGGTGATGTAGCCGGCGAAGGGGGCCGGAGGCCCTCCCTCCCACATCGGGTCGCCCTCGTTGACCCATCGCAAAGCCCGATGAATGACGGGGGTGGCCTTGTCGGGAGGATAGGGCCTCCGGAGGAATATGTGAGCCGCCTGGTCGGTGAGGGTCAGCTTCTCCTTGCCGTAGGGCCGATAGAGGACGACGTTTCCCGGGTTGTTGAAGGTGCTGTAACCTTCGGCCTCCCCATCCTCCCAGGTGACGACGTCGGCTCTTGATGCGCCCTGGATCAAGATTATGTCCCCCACCTTCATGTTGGGGTACATGCTCCCCGACTCCACCGCCACCATGGGGGTCCAGACCCCCAGGGTCACCTGAGAAAATATCGAGATCGCGCCCACCACCACGGCGACGAATATCAGGTCCCGGAGAAAGCCCCGGATCTGCCCCTCTCCTTTGAGCCACTCTACAAGTTTCATCGGGCTGCCTTATCTGCACCCTCCCGATATAACCGTTTTCGGTGCGATCTCCCAATCCGCCTCCTTTATCTAAGGCTCGTGACATAGGTGCATCTTGATGCAGGAGATCGTTCAGCGGTTCGCCGAGGAGGGGTACATGATCGATCCCGAGGCCCTGGAGCTGATCGCCTCCTACCCGGGACCCCTCGACGAGCTGGTGGAGGGGGTGATCCGGGGGCTTGAGAGCTCGACTTTGGTGGTGGGAACGTCGGAGATCGAGCGGTGCCCCTGCTGGGCCGAGTGGGCTCAGGGCGACGGCGGATCTTCTCGTCAGAGATCGCCGCAGCCAAAGCCCCCATCTTCTGATCGACGATCGTCATCAAAGTTCGCGAAAGCTCATCAGCTCCCCTCTCCGCCAACGCCTTCGGGCCGTCGCGGTCTCCCCATCTCATCGGATCGGGCAAAGTCCGCCACTCCTGTGATCCCGCCCTCGACCTACCCCTTCTCATCTCCCGAGGTCCGCGGATCTCCGGCTCCGGTGCATCTGGCCGGTCCGGAGCTGGAAGGGCAGGCCCTTCCGCCCTGGTTGGAGGAGGTCGTATCACGAGGTCCAGAGCCTTCGGCCGCCGTCCTTCCCGAGGCCGTCTCTCCTCCTCCGTCGGATCACGCTTCCGCCGCCCCGGCCATCCCCGCCTGTCTTGAGGGGTTGAGCGACATCACCGGGAGGTCCACCTGCGTCGGCGAGTACCAGGACTTCGTGCGGTGCTTCCGGGACCGTTATTCCCGGATCAGGGAGATGCTCTCGGGGAGGCTGAACGCAAGGCCCATCGAGAGCCTGAAAAAAGATATCGCCGGAAGGGAGATCTCCATCATCGGGATGGTGATGGACGTGAGGACCAGCGCCAAGGGGAACAAGGTGGTGGAGCTGGAGGACCCTACGGGGATGGTGACGGCGATCTTCACGAAGGGCTCCCCGGGGTCCGAAGAGTTGACGGGCCTCGTCTTGGACGAGGTGATCGGTGTCACTGGGACCACCGACGGCAAGGGGAGGTTCTTCGGCAAGACCCTCCTGCGGCCGGATCTGCAGGCCCGCTCTTCCATCGCCACCGGCGAGGGAGGGGCCCTCCTCCTCTCTGACTTTCACGTCGGGAGCACCTACTTCATGGAGGAGGCCTGGGAGAGGTTCATCGAGTGGATCTGGGGGGAGACGGACGACCCCCTGGGGATCGCCTCGAAGGTGAAGTACGCCGTCATCGCGGGCGACCTCGTCGACGGGATTGGGATATACCCCGGCCAGGAGGCTGACCTCTCCATAAAGGACGTCTGGGAGCAGTACGAGAGGGCGGCGGAGCTGATAAACGAGATCCCCGATAGAATCCAGATCGTCATCTCCCCGGGAAATCACGATGTCGTCAGGCAGGCGGAGCCGCAGCCAGCCCTCCCCGATTCCCTCCGGGGCCTCTTCAAGAAGAACGTCGCCTTCGTAGGAAACCCGGCGACCTTCAGGCTCGGCGGC
>CAZHAO010000132.1:0-6008 GCA_964530375.1 uncultured Methanotrichaceae archaeon | reverse complement strand
GCGCGAAATCCTGGATGCTCTTCATATGTGTGCCTAAACACTGGGGAGGTCAGGCAGAAAATCAGAGAATCATTTTTGGCGAAGAAAAGAGGATAGAAAAGATAGGATGTCCGGGACCTTGTCGGATCTGCCCCGGATTTGCTTTTCGTCTCGAAGTTCAGATCAGTAGTTCTCGGCGAGGAGCTCGAAGTAGGCCCTCTCGTGGGCGCAGGCCGGGCACTCCTCGGGGGCCTCGGGCCCTTCGTGGATGTAGCCGCAGTTTCTGCACCTCCACTGGACGGCCCCCGGCCGCTTGAAGACCTGACCCGTCTCGATGTTCTTTTTGAGGGCGATAAACCTCTTCTCGTGGCCCATCTCGGCTGCGGCGATCGACCTCATAGTCTCGGCGACCTCGGGGAAGCCCTCACGGTCGGCCTTGGCCGCAAACTCCGGATACATCTCCGAATACTCGTGCTTCTCCCCGGCGGCCGCTGCCGCCAGGTTTTCGACCGTCGGGCCGATGACCCCGGCGGGGAAGGATGCCCGGACCTCGGCCTCGCCGCCCTCCAGGAACTTGAAGAGCCTCTTCGCGTGCTCCTTCTCGTTCTCGGCGGTGTCGGCGAAGATGGCGGAGATCTGCTCGAAGCCCTCTTTCTTGGCCTGGGAGGCGAAGAAGCTGTACCGGTTTCGCGCCTGGGATTCTCCGGAGAATGCGGTGAGGATGTTCTTCTCGGTCTCTGTTCCTTTCAAGCTCTTCAAGTTAACACACTCCGAGGGTGTATTGTCGCTGGGGATTGATAAACGGATCGGCTCTTCTTCCGAATGGCGACTTGAATTCCGTTTTCGATCTCTGACACAACCTTTAATAATCATCGTGAATATTTATAATTCTCGCGAATGGGGAAACCGCTGAATGAACATCGGAGAGATGATCGAAGCGATTAGAACAGATCGCATTAGGATCACAGACCATGCTTACGAAGAAGCCAGCGCTGATCAATTGACCTTCGATGAGATCTATCTTTCAGTATTTGGCGGCGAAATAATAGAAGAGTACCTGGACGATGATCCATATCCAAGCTGCTTGATAAGCGGCCAAACGTTCAGCGGGAATCCGGTCCACAGCGTTTGGGCTTATAATCCGGAGAACGGCTGGGCGGTTTTGATCACCGTTTATCGGCCGGATCCCTCTCGCTGGATCAACTATTGCAAAAGGCGATCGTAGATGAAACCCTTTGAGAAGTGCCCCGTTTGCGGCGGGGAGCTGGTGGAGAAGGAGGTGGAGAAGCTCCTCAGAGGCGGCGCCCACACCGCTCTCCTGAGGGTAAAGGCCGAGGTCTGCCTCCGATGTGGTGAGCGGCTCTACTCTCAGGAGACGGTCCGGCGGTTCGAGGAGATCAAGGCGAAGCTGAAGCGCCAGGAGACGTCGGAGTTCAAGCCGATGGGGCTTTCGTTCGAGGTGGTGTAGGCGGCCCTTGGGGGCACCGCTCGTTGGCCACCTAACAGAACGAAAATATATAAATATAGCAATGACACTGCGAATTCTATGACCGATCAGATGCATGCCGTGCGGGACACAATAACTTGAGATCCTGCGAGAGAACGGGGTCAAAAGAGCCGCCTTCTTCGGCTCCATCGTCCGGGGCGAGATGGACGAGGAGAGCGACATCGACATCCTGATCGAGTTCGAGGGAAGAAGGAGCCTACTTGACCTAGCCCATCTTATAAAAGAGCTGGAGGACGCCACGAACAGGCGGGTGGACGTTCTCACCTACAAGTCGCTCCATCCCCGGCTTAGAGATCGAATCCTGGCCGAGCAGGTCCCGATACTTTGAGGGACGCCGAGGATGGCTCGCTGACTGGTGGTCAGGAGTCAGCTGAAGTTCTTCATTATTAATTAAGATATTTTTATACCAACATCGATAAATATCTCCTCCACCAGTATTTATCCCAGCCGAAACCTCGCACGCGCTCGGTTTTCGCGGGAGAGGGGTCGGCCAGATCACAGGAGGTCGCAGGCGTTGGCGCTCTATCCGGACGATAAAAGCTCAGATCTTGAGGCGATGAAGAAGCGTTGGCCGAAGAAGTTCTGGCCGGAGATCGCCATCTTCAGGCAGATCCACCCCGGCGACCGGATCTTCGTCGGGACAGGATGCGGCGAGCCCCAGCACCTCGTCGGAGCCCTGAAGCGCTACGTCGAGAAGAGGCCCAACTCCCTCTTAGGCGCCGAGATGATCCACGTCTGGACCCTGGGGATCGCGCCCTGCGCCGAGGAGAAGTTCAGGGATAACTTCAGGCTCAACTCCTTCTTCGTCGGGTCGCGGAGCAGAGGTGCCATCAACCGGGGGGACGCCGACTACACCCCGATCTTCTTGTCGGAGGTCCCGGCCCTCTTCCGCAAAGGGGCGATCCCCATCGACGTCGCCCTCGTCCAGACCTCGCCCCCGGACGGCCACGGCCTCATGAGCCTGGGGATCAGCGTCGACATCGTCAAATCGGCGGTGGAGAAGGCAAAGATCGTCATCGCCCAGGTGAACCCGCGGATGCCCCGGGTCCACGGCGACGGCTTCATCAGCGTCGACGAGGTCGACTACATGGTCTATTGCGACGAGCCGCTTCTGGCCTATGAGGACCCCGTCAGCGGCGAGATCGCCCAGAGGATCGGGGGCTACGTCGCTCGGCTCGTCGAGGACGGCTCCACCATCCAGGTGGGGTACGGGGCGGTCCCCAACGCGGTTTTATCGAAACTCGCGAGCAAGAGGCACCTCGGGGTCCATTCCGAGCTCTTCCCCGACGGCCTCGCGGACCTGATGAGGGCCGGGGTCGTCGACAACTCCAAAAAGACGATCGACCGCGGGAAGGCCGTCGCCTCCTTCTGCATGGGGATGGAGGAGACCTACCGGTTCCTGGACGATAACCCCCTCGTCGAGTTCAGGTCGATAGACTACACCAACAGCCCCCTGGTGATAGCCAGAAACCGGGGGATGACCGCTATCAACAGCTGCATCGAGATCGACCTATCGGGACAGGCGACGGCCGAGTCCCTCGGCGGCGCCCACTACAGCGGGATCGGAGGCCAGGCCGACTTCATGAGGGGCTCCGTCCTGGCCCGGGGGGGAAAGTCGATCCTCGCCCTGCCATCGACCGCCGACGGCGGCAGGACCTCCCGGATCGTACCATCCCTAACGCCGGGCTCCGGGGTGACCCTGAGCCGGGGCGACGTCCACTACGTCGTCACCGAATACGGCATCGCCTACCTCCACGCCAAAAACGTCCGGGAGAGGGCGATGGACCTGATCGCAATCGCCCACCCCGACCACCGCCCCTGGCTGATCGAGGAGGCGAAGAGGAAAAACCTGATCTACAAAGACCAGGCCTTCGTCCCCGGCGAGGCGGGGATCTACCCCGAGAGCCTCGAGATCAGGAGGACGACGAAGGCGGGCCTCCCGATCCTCCTGCGGCCCGTCAAGATCACCGACGAGCCGCTCATCAAGGAGTTCTTCCACGCCCTTTCCGACGAGAGCCTCTACACCAGGTTCATGACCTCGAGAAAGGAATTATCTCACCGGTGGCTCCAGGACTTCTCCGTCATCGACTACTCGAAGAAGATGGTGATCCTGGCGACGGTGGAGGACGGAACGGCCGGGAGAGAGACGATCGTCGGGATCGGCCAGTACGGATTGACAGGGGAAACTCACGTGGCCGAGGTCGCCTACGTGGTGAGGGACGACTACCACCGACGGGGGGTGGGAAGAGAGATCCTCAGCTATCTAGCCTACCTCGCCAAAAAGCAGGGGCTCCTCGGGTTTGTGGCGGAGGTCCTCTCTTCCAACACAAGGATCTTCCGGATGTTCCAGAAGATGGGCTTCGAGCTGGAGAAGGTCTGGGAGGAGGACGGCGTCTACGAGATGAGGGCCTCCTTCGGAGATGGATGCATCTCGGAGGAAGACGTCGGTATCGAAGGCGAGGCCCGGGACTGAGAGGCCGCGAGCCCGGCCAGCAAGGTTTAAAGCTGATCATCCAAATCGTCATCTTTAAAGTCATCGGATACAAAAGATCGGAGAGGTGTTGGCGGGTGACGCGATCGATTATTCGGGGGTTGGGAAGTCAGATTTTGATATTGTTCCTGATATCGGCCCTCGCAGAGGGGGCGACGGTGACGGTCTGCCCGAGCGGCTGCGATTATTCCAGCGTCAAGGCCGCCATCTTCGCCGCCTCCCCCGGCGATGTCGTAGAAGTCCAGAGCGGCAGGTACTACGACCATCTGAAGATCGATAAACAGATCGAGCTTTTGGGGGCCGATACCGGAAAGGGTATGCCGATCCTCGACGCCACGGGAAGCGGAAGCCCCATCACCGTCTCCGCCGAGGGCGTCGTTGTCGAGAGGCTGAGGCTTCTGAACTGCGGGCCCGACTCTGCCGGGATCCTCGTCCTCTCCGACGGGTGCGTCATCAGAGATAACGACGCCAGCAACAACTACGTCGGGATCCACATGGTCGGATGCAGAAACTGCACCGTCCAGGGGAACGTGGCCTCCAGCAACCTGGAGTACGGCCTCCGGCTGGACGGATGCTCCGGTAACCTCATCTTTGAGAACGAGATGATGAATAACTTCCTCGCGAACGCCTTCGACGACGGGACTAACCTCTGGGACGACGGGACGATGGGCAACAGGCACGGCGACTTTGACGAACCCGGCGAGGGCTGCATCGATGAAGACGGGGATGGCCTCTGCGATTCTGCCTGCGAGATTCCCGGAGGAGCCAACCGGGATCGGTTTCCCCTGGCGGGCGGCTGAACTCTGCACTTCGCCCCCGCCACCTGTCCCATCCGTAATCGCCGGATCTCAACGGAAGCCCTACCACTCAATCAGTTAAGCTTTTGTGTTTACTTTTCTGCCGTAATGTTTATGTTTGTGCTTGCATTTATGCTGCCTATGAATCGGATAGCTTCTTTGATGATCGGTTTGATCCTGGCGGCGAGCCTCGTCATATCGGGGTGCGCAGCCCAGGACTCCCTTCTCGTCTACTGCGGCGCGGGGATGAGGGAGCCGATGGAGGAGATCGCGGACCTCTTCTTTGAGGAGGAGGGGATCGAGATCCAGTACACCTTCGGCGGGGCGGCCCAGCTCCTCTCTCAGATCGAGCTGTACCAGACCGGCGACCTCTACATGCCCGGGGCGCGATCTGACATCGAGGCGGCGATGGAGAAGGGGTTCGTCGACGAGACGAGAGACGTCGTCTACCACGTGCCCTGCATCATCACCCCCAAGGGAAACCCCGCCGGGATCGAGTCCCTGGAGGACCTGGCCGAGCCAGGGGTGAGGATCGCCCTCGGAGATCCCGCGGGCCCCCCCATCGGAAAGGACTCGAAGAGCATGCTGGAGAGGTTGGGGATCGAGGAGGATGCTGAGAAGAACGTCGTCGCCTTCACTGGAACTGTAAACGAGCTTCTGGTCTACATATCGATGGATCAGGTGGACGCCGCCATCGTCTGGGAGGACCTCGTCGACCCCGAGACGATGGACGAGGTGGAGATACCCCTGGAGATGAACGGGGTCGAGGTCGTCTCCATCGGAACTCTCGTCTTCTCCGAGGAGAAGGAAAAGGCCGATAAGTTCATGAACTTCGTCGCCTCGGAAGAGGGGAAGGCGGTCTTTGCCGATCACGGGTTTGCTACATATCCGGACCCGAGGTACGAGGAGACGACTTGAAGGGCAGGATGAAGGAGAAGGAGGAAGGGAAAGCTGACCGTCCTTGAACGGCTCTGGCTGAAGGCGGCGACGATCGGGGCGAGCCTGGCTCTGGCGGCCTTCATATCGGCCGTCCTCCTCCTGGTCTTGAGCCGTTCGCCTCCCGAGACCTTCCTCTCCTCCCTCCACTCCGAGGAGATCCGGTTCGCCATCGGCCTGAGCCTCAAGACCTCCATCGCATCGACGGCCCTCTGCATCCTCGTCGCTGTCCCGGCGGCCTACGCCCTAGCTCGCTACGACTTTTTTGGAAAGAGGGCGGCCAGCACCCTCCTCGATA